>VBKI01000080.1 GCA_005879535.1 Deltaproteobacteria bacterium
CGCGTCATCGAGCATCACCTCGACATGGTCTTCGACGATCGTCTTCGCGACGGTTGCAGGCGCCGCCGCATGCGGCGTCGGCGGCGGAGCCGGTGGCTTCGGCGCGGGCCGAGCGCTCTTCGGCGGCGGCAGAGTGTCAGATGCCTGAGCCGGTTTCTTCGGCGGCGGCGGCGGCGGAGCCGGTGGGGCCAGTACGGCCGCTTCCGGCGCGGCCGGCTGCTTCAGCAGCGGCGGCGGCTGCCCTCCCATCCAGGCCACGAGCTCGCGACCGGGATCGTCCATGCGCGCGAGCCACAGCGTCATCCCCGAGTCGCGTACCGGGCCTTCTCCAGCCGCGTGGACTTTCTCCACGATTGCGTTGGCGCGGAAGCAATGCTTGCCGTCGGAGAGAGTGGCGATGAGGCGGATGGGCGTTTCGATCGGACGCGGATTGGCCGTCCGAAGGAAGAAGCGGCGCGTGCTCAACTCGGGATGACGTGTGCGAACGTCGTCGAGAATCGCGCAGGGAAGCTTCACCTGGAGCGCGACGCCCGACTTCTTCGAACCCCCCGGATTCGAAGGGTCAGGGGGTTTGTTCCCGCTCACATCGCCATTGTCCGGTGTCGTGCAAACGCTGCCAAGAAACCGGCGGATCCTGCGCACCCACCCCGGCGCCGGACCGCCCACTCCCTGCGCTTGCTGGTCGACCCGCGGCGGGCCTTACCGCTTCGCACCGCCGGCGCGGACGTGCAGGATGTCGCCATCCTGCACCACGTAGTCTTTCCCCTCGAGGCGCAGCTTCCCCGTCTCGCGGGCCCGATGCTCGCTGCCGGCGGCGATGAAGTCCTCGTAGTGAACCACTTCGGCCCGCACGAAGTTCTTCTCCAGGTCGGAATGGATCTTTCCCGCCGCCCGCACCGCGCGATCGCCCTTGCGCACGGTCCAGGCGCGCACTTCGTCCTCCCCGACGGTGAAGAAGGAGATCTGGTGCAGCAGCGCATAGACGGCGCGGAGGAACCGCGCGCGCGCGGTCTCGGTCAGGCCCAGCGAGCCGAGGTAATCGGGCTGCTCGTCGGCGGGCAGCTCGGCGATCTCCGCCTCCACCTCGGCGGAGAGCGCAATCGCTTCTGCGCCCAGCGCCGCGGCCGCTTCCCGAAGGGCGCCCGGCACCTCCGCCGCCGCTTCCGATTCCGGCACGTTGACGACCACGAGAAGCGGCCTGCGGGAGAGAAATCCGAAATGGGCGAGCGCTTGTTCCTCCGCGTCGCTCATCGTCAGGGTCCGCAGCGAGGCGCCCCCTTCCAGGTGCCGGGCCACCCGCTGCAGCTCCTGCGTCTCGCCTCCGGAGTTTCTCTCCTGCCGCAGGCGCTGGAGGCGCTTCTCCGCCACCTGCAGGTCGGAGAGGATCAGCTCGGAGTCGTAGTCGCGCAGATCGCGGAGCGCATCGGCATCCGCCTCGAAAGCCCTGATCACGAGGCAGAGCGCGTCGACCTCGCGCAGCGCCTGCAGGGCTTCCGCCTCGAGCGACACTCCCTTGCTCCGCGGTCCGGGCAGGTCGGCGAGCAGCACCTCGGCGGGCGTCGTCTTGCGTGGCTTGAACATCGCGCTGAGCCGGTCGAGACGCCCATCCGGGACCTTGATGGCGCCGAGGTGCAGCTTGGCTTCCGGTCCTCGTTTGAGGCCGGTGAGCGCATTGAAGAGGGTAGTCTTGCCCGACCTCGAAAATCCCGCGAGACCAGCGCGCATGGCGGCCCCCGCCACAACGACGGAACCAAGCTGCCGAACAAGCCTATCACGACGGCATCCTGCGATGGCCAGCCGACGCCGAAGCGCCGGCGGACGCGTCGGGCGCGAACTAGAACCTGGACATGGAACTGTTCGGCATGGAAACCGTGGGCAGCCCGGCCCTGTGGCTCGGGTTCATCGCGCTCGTGCTCGGGATGCTCGCCCTCGATCTCGGCATCTTCCACCGCAAGGCACATGCGGTCTCGCTCAAGGAGGCCGGCGTCTGGAGCGTCGTCTGGGTGGGCCTCGCGGCGTTGTTCGCGGCCGCCGTCTACGCCTGGTTCGGGCCGGAGCGAGCACTGGAGTTCACGACCGGCTACCTCATCGAGAAGGCGCTGGCGATCGACAACATCTTCGTGTTCGTCGTCATCTTCGCGACCTTCGGCGTCGCCGCCGCCTACCAGCACCGCGTGCTCTTCTGGGGCATCGTCGGCGCGCTGATCATGCGCGCGGCCTTCATTCTCGCCGGCGGCACATTCCTGCAGCGGTTCCACTGGGCCATGTACCTGTTCGGTGGGCTGCTGATCGCCACCGGCGTGAAGCTCTTCATCGACAGGAACAAGGAGCCTCACCCCGAGCAAAACCCGGTGGTGCGGACATTCCGGAAGATCCTTCCGGTCAGCAGCGAAAACCATGGGCCGCGCTTCACCATCATCAAGGATGGGCGGCGCTTTGCCACCCCGCTGTTCATCGCGTTGATCACCGTCGAGGTCACGGACGTCGTCTTCGCCGTGGATTCCATCCCGGCGATCTTCGCGGTCACCACCGATCCCTTCATCGTCTTCACCTCGAACATCTTCGCCATCCTCGGGATGCGCTCGCTCTACTTCCTCCTCGCCGGGGTGGTGACCAGGTTCCGGTACCTGACCGTCGGGCTGTCCGTGGTGCTGGTCTTCGTCGGCGCGAAGATGGTCCTCGCCGACGTCTACGAGGTCCCCGTCGTCGCCTCGCTGGCGGTCATCGCCGCCATCCTTGCCGCGGCGGTGATCGCCTCGTTGCTCCGTTCGCGTGCCGTCCTCAATCGCGAGCGCAGAACTGCTCGACGGTCTGCAACAGCGTGACCAGGTCGACCGGCTTCCTCAGGAATCCCGCCGCCTCCATCTGCTCGGCAAGGCCGGTCGCGTCTGCGTGAGCGCTCAGGACTACCACCGGGATCTCACGAAGCGCTTCGTCGAGCCGCTGCAAGTTGCGGAATTCCTTGCCGTCCATCACCGGCATCATCATGTCGAGCAGGATCACGCAGGGCCGAGGCGCGGCGCCGCGTAGCTCGTCGAGCGCATCCACGCCGTTCGACGCCTCGAGCGCGCGGTAGTTGCGGTCGGTCAGCACCTCGACGATGGCGTCCCGGGTGTCTGCGTCGTCCTCGACGATGAGAACGGTCCTGGCGCACGCCGACGCGCTCACATCCGCGCCTGCGGGACGCGGTGCAGGCCCGCCACCGATGGAACGGTGAAACGGGGGAGCTCGACGACGAAAGTGGCGCCCTCGCCCGCGGCGCTGTCGACGGAAATCGTTCCCTGGTGCGCTTCGACGATGTGCCGGGTGATGTAGAGCCCCAGACCCATTCCGCCATAGTGACGAGTGGGCGCGGCGCGCTGGAAGCGGCCGAAGATGCGATTGACGTCCTGCGCGCCGATTCCGATTCCCCGATCGGCGATGGCGAGCCGCACGACGTCCTCCTTGACCTCCAGTTTCACGGTCACCGGTTTGCCCGCTCCGTACTTCAGGGCGTTGGACAAGAGGTTGACGAGGATCTGCTCGATCCGCAGACGGTCCCAGGTTCCTTCCGCCTTCTCGGGCAGCTCCAACTCCAGCAGCACGCGCGCGTTCGCCGCCGGGTCCCGGAAGTCGTCGGCGACCTGGCGCACGAGCGTGGACAGATCGAACTCCTCCGGCGACAACTCCAGTCGCCCTTGCGCGATCCGCGATACGTCGAGGAGGCGATCGATCAAGCGCGCGAGACGCTCGGTCTGGCGAACGGCCCCTTCCAGGCGCTCGGTTTTCTTGTCTGCGTCCCGCACCATGCCGCGCTCCAGCCCCTGCAGCTTGAGCTGCAGGGCGGTGAGCGGAGTGCGCAGCTCGTGCGCGGCGACGGAGATGAATTCGTCGCGCTCGCGCAGCGCAGTCTGCGCCTGTTGCGTCCTGCCCCGTTCCTCGAAAGCTTCCAGCTCCGCGTCGCGGAGCTGCTCCTCCACGTGGCTGCGAGCCACGGCCGAGGCGACCACGTTGGCAACTGCCTCCAGGAAGATGACGTCGTTCCCCGTCAGTTGCGGCGAGGCGCGCACCGTCAGCAGGCCGTACGGCTCGGACCCTCGGTCGGGTCCATGGACGGCGACGGTCGCCGATCCGTCGGAGGGCACTTGCCCGCCGCGAAGGAGCCGGACGTCTTCGACCTGGAGGGACTCGCGGATTGTCCGCAGCGCCGCTTCCACCACTTCGTCGAGCTCTCGCGTTTGCAGCGCATGAAGCCCGAGGTTCGAAATCGCCGTCTGCTGCCGTGCGCGCTCCTCCAGCTGCTGAGCCGCGCGCTTGCGCTCGGTCACGTCGCGCGTCACCTTGGTGAAGCCGACCAGCTCGCCCTGCGGAGTTCGCACGGCCGTGAGCACCACGCTGGCCCAGAAGCGACTGCCGTCCTTGCGCAGGCGAAAACCCTCTTCCTCGAAGCGGCCGGTGGTCGCTGCGATCTCGAGCTCGCGTTGCGGCCTGCCCGACTCGACGTCGTCACGGGGATAAAAGATGGAGAAGTGGCGTCCGATGATTTCCCCGGCCGAATAACCCTTCAGACGCTCGGCGCCGCTGTTCCAGCTCACAACGTGGCCGCCGCGGTCGAGGAGAAAGATCGCGTAGTCCTTCACGCTGTGGATCATCAGGCGGAGCCGCTCTTCGCTCTGCTTGAGCTGCTCCTCCACGCGGCGGCGGTCCGTGAGATCGCGGGTGACCTTGACATAGCCACGGACCTCGCCGTGGGCCCCGAAGATGGCGGACAGCACGACGTCGGCCCAGAAGTGCGACCCGTCCTTGCGCACGCGCCAACCCTCGTCCTCGACGCGGCCCTCGGTCGCGGCAATCCGCAGCAGCCGTTGCGGGCGGCCGGCGAGCCGATCCTCCTCGGTGTAGAAGCGATGGAAGCTTTGTCCGATGATCTCGCCGGGCGCATATCCCTTCAGCTGCCGCGCGCCGGTGTTCCAGGTCAGGACGCGACCGGACGGATCGAGCAGGAAAATGGCGTAGTCGCGAATGCTATCGGTGACTGCCCGCAACTCTGCCGAGCCTTCGAGCGACTGCAGTTCTAAAGGCACGCCGGCATTCTCCACGGAGCGTCAGAGGTAACCTCTCTACGGTAAGAATGCAGTCAAATTCCATACATTGCAGGCAGACTTTCGCTCAGTCGATCGGAGGTCGCTGGTGAAAGGCGGCCACGAACGGCGACGCAGGCGCTCTGCGAAGCTCTTCCGGCGTGCCCTGCTGCACGATGCGGCCCCCCTCCACCACGGCAACGCGGTCGGCGAGCATCGCGTCCTGTGGATCGTGCGAGACGATCAGCGCCGGCAGGCGCCACTGCTGCAGCGACGTGCGGAGGTTCGCGCGCAGCTCGCGCCGGGCGGAGGGATCCAGCGAAGCGAACGGCTCGTCGAGAAGCAGTGCCCGGGGCTCGCGCGCCAGCGCCCGCGCCAGCGCCAGCCGCTGGCGCTCACCGCCGGAGAGCGCGTCGATTCGCCGATGGGCGAGATGGGAGGCTGCGAGGCGCTCGAGCCAGGCCGCGGCGTGCGCGCGCCGTTCCCGCCGGGGAAGATGTGCGAGTCCGAAGGCGACGTTTCCGATCCCGTCGAGGTGCGGAAACAGCGCGTAGTCCTGGGGAACGTATCCGATGTGTCGCTCCTCGGGGGGAACGTCGATGCGCTCCGCGTAGAGGGTCCTGCCGTCCAACGCGATCCGTCCGTTGTCGGGACGGATCGAGCCCAACAGCAGGCGCAGCATGGACGACTTTCCGGCTCCGTTGGGACCGGCGACGACCAGCGTCTCCTTGCCCACCGACAGCTCGAACGCGAGGTCGAGCGTGCCGAGGCGCTTTGCGACCCGCGCCTCAAGCACCGAGGGCCTCGCGTGCCATGCGCCGGAGCACGAGGAGCACGGCGAATGCGACCACGACCATGATCAGCGCCAGCGCCTGCGCCGCGCGCAGATCGGTCTCCATCGCCGTGTAGACCGCCAGCGGCAGGGTCTGCGTGCGTCCCGTCAGATTGCCGGCGAAGAGAAGGGTCGCCCCGAACTCGCCCAGCGAGCGGGCCCAGCTCATGGCGGCACCCGCGATCAGCGTCGGCGCGGAAAGCGGAAGCGCGACGCGGACGAAGGTGCGGAAAGGAGTCGCGCCCAGGGTGCGGGCCACGATGAGCAGGTTTTCGTCGACGCGGCGAAAGGCGGCGATCGCCGCCTGGATGAAAAAGGGAGCCGAGACGAACGCCTCCGCGAGCACCACCGCCGGAGTGGTGAAGGCGAGGCCGTAACCTTCGCGCGCGAGGAAGGCTCCGACCAGCCCGCGGCGCCCGAACGCGAGCAGGAGCCCGACGCCCGCCACGGCAGGCGGGATCACCGCCGGCAATTGCGTCACTGTCTCGATCGCCCTCGCGAGCGGACCCCGATGCCGCGCCACCCACCACGCCACCAGGGATCCGAGAACCACCACCAGCATCAGGCTGCTGCTGCTCGTCGTCAGCGAAAGGCGCAGCGCCGGAGCGAGGAGAGGATGGCGGATGCCGGCGAGGAAGTCGCGCCAGCCGAGTGTCAGGGCGAGCGCCGCGACCGGCAGGAGAAGGAAGGTCACCAGCAGCGCCGTTGCGCCGATCTGGACGAGGTTCCAGGCCCGGCGGCTCACTGGAACCCGAAACGAGACAGGATCGCGCGGCCGCCGGGCGAAAGGACGAGCTCCACGAAGGCGCGCGCCATGGCCGGGTCGCGCGCGCCCCGAAGCGCCGCGATCGGGTATTCCGCGAGGGCGTTCACCTGCCTGGGGATGGAGATGGCCTCGACGGTGTCGCGGGCGGCGAGCGCATCGGTGCGATAGACGATCGCGGCGTCTGCCTCGCCGAGCCTCACCTTCGCCAGGACCTGGCGCACGTTCAGCTCGCGGGACGCGACATGGGCGCCGACGGCTTTCGCGAAAGCAGGACCGTACAGCGCCGACGCGGCATCGAGGATTCGAAGCGCATACGACCCGATCGGGACCTCCGGCGCTCCGAGCACGATCCGTTGCGCCCGCGGAAGATCCTGCAAGCCGCCGATTCCCGCCGGATTGCCTGCGGGGACCACGATGACCGGCTCGTTGCGGGCGAAAATCCGCGGCGCGTCGATGAGACCCGCCGCCTCCAACGGGCGAAGCTGCCCTCCGTCCGCCGACGCGAAGACATCGGCTCCGGCGCCGTGCTCGATCTGGGTACGCAGCTCCTGCGAGCCCGCGAAGTTGAAGACGACCTTCGCGGCAGGCTGGGAGCTCTCGAAGCGGCGGCCCAATTCCTCGAACGCATCGCGGAGCGAGCTGGCGGCAAAGACGACCAGTTCGGCCGCGGCGATGGATGCGAAGGCCGTCATTCGGCACCGATGTCGCGTAATCACGACATCGTGTCAAGCGCACATTACGGCAATTCGGTGACCAGATGTCCGGACCGGCGCGTGTCGTAGCCGCCGAGAGTCGCCAGCTCGCGGCGGAAGGCGCGCCCTTCCAGGGTCTCGACGATTCGGGCAGCCCGCGGATCGCTGCTCCACTCCTTGGGAAAGACCAGGTCGAACCGCTCTTCCGAAAGCGGAACGAAGTGCAGTCCGTGGGCGACCGCCGCGCTGCGCGCGACCACCCCGGCATCGGCGGCTCCCATCGCCACGGCCTGCGCCACCTGGAGGTGACCGCCGAGAAGGCGATCGTAGCCCTGCACGTCGGAGGGGGGAACTCCAGCCTTCCGGAGAAGGCGATCGAGGAGCCTGCGCGCTCCGGCGCCCGGCTCGCGGTTCACGATGCGGACGCCGGGCCGGGCGATGTCCGCCGGCTTGCGGATCCGACGCGGGTTTCCCGGAGCGACCGCGAAACCTTCTTCGAGGTGCGCGAAGGTCACTACGACCATCGGCCTGCCGGCGAGAGCGCGGCGCACGAACGGGACGTTGAAGTCTCGCGCCTCCTCGTCGAAGAGGTGTGCGCCGGCGACGTGCGCCTCACCGCGTCCCAGGCTGGCGAGGGCGGCATCGCTGGAGGCGGGAATCCAGCAGACCCTCTGTCCGGTCCAGCGGTCCGCGACGTGTCCACAGAGCACGGCGAGGCCAGGATCGCATCCGGTGAGCAACACGTTGGCTTCCACCGCCTCCCGCGGGCGAAGAAGTCGGAGCCGGCCGTGGACCAGCACGGCGTCGGCGGCAGTGATGACGGCGAGGGGATCGTCGAGGCGCAGAGGGTGCGCGATCCAGCGGCCAGCGACTCTCCCTGCCAGCGCCCGCCGCGATCCCCGGGCCGGCGACGCGAGCCCGGAGCGGATCACGTCGCCCTCCTCCCGCAGCCAGAAGAGGTCCTCGACGCGGCAACCGAGGGTGCGCGCGAGGTTCAGCGCGATGGCCGTGGAAGGCTGGGCACGTCCGGCTTCGAGCGCGCTCAGAGTCTGCCGGCTGATCCCGGCCCGTGCGGCCACCTCCCCCTGCTTCAGGCCACTCCGCTGGCGCGCGCGCCGCAGGCCGCTCTCGAGCGTCGGCATGCACGACGTGTGACGCGCCCGGCTGCTGGATGTCAACGCCTCGCTGCTGCCTCCCCCGTGAAACGCGGCGTGCGGTGTGGACCTGCTTTCCCGTCCCTGCCCCCACCCGCAGGAAGTTGCGCCACCTCGGGTGTTGCGCGTCAATGCAGGGGTGCCAAATGCGCCGCAACTCCACGCGGATCAGGAAGCCGTGGTCGTCGAGGACGATCCGGACGCGCGGCGGCTGGTCGCGACGTGCCTGCGCCGGCTCGGGCTGCGCGTGCATGAGGCGGCCAGCGGCGCCGAGGCGCAAGTCCTGCTCGAGCGGGCGATCCCGGACCTGATCTGCCTCGATCTGCGTCTTCCGGACGCGAGCGGCCTGACCCTGTGCGAGCACATCCGGGCCACGCCGCGGCTGCGCGACGTCCCGGTCGTGGTCATCACCGCGCTGACGCGGCCGATCGACCGGGCGCAGGCGGAAGTGGCCGGCGCCGACGAATACATGACCAAGCCCTTCCGCGCCGACGTCCTGGTCGATTCCGTCCGCGAATTGATCGCTCTTTCGGCGGTCGCTCCGAGCTGACTCAGGCCCGCAGCGCGCGGACGCGCTCCGCGGGCGCCTGCCCCACCTCCTTCCTGGCGGCCGCTTCGGGCGCGCTCCCGGCCCGATGCGCAATCTTCCCGGATGGCGGACATCAAGAATCGCGGCGTGAACCAGGGACAACCGGGCGGAGCGCCCATCGGAAGCAGGCAGGGCGGAGCGCCGGATCGCGAAAACGAGACCGATCTCAACGAGACCGGGCGGCCGCATCGTTCGCGTACGGAGCGGGACGAACTGTCGCGCAATCCGGACCTGAACCAGGCCGACAATTCGCGCGGCTCGCAGGATCAGACGCAGGGATCGCAGACGGGAAACGACATCGACCTGATTCCGGAACCCTGATATCCGCGAGGGTTCTGGACAAACCAGGCCCCCTCGAATTGCCGTTTCCGGACAGCCTCTGCCACCGCTGCGCTGCGCCGCCGCGCTACATCCGCACGCGCACGAGCGTCTTCATCTTCTGCCCCCTGGTTCCTGAGCGATACCCGCGCCAGCCGGTGCGCGAGTGCGCCTGGTTCCGGCCGAAAGCCGACACCTGATCCGCGAAGGCTCTACAGCCAGGTCTCGACCAGCGCCGGATCGTCCTCTGCTGCGCGGGGAACGCGGATCAAACCGCGGCGCGCAAGTGCTGCACGCGCATCGTGCAGGTTTTGGAAGAGCTGCCACTCCGCGGGAAGGAGACCATCGTCCTCGACCAGGACCTTGCGGACGGCACAGCCGTCCGGGTGATCGACAGGATGGTCATAGACGCTCCAGATCTCCACGGCACCACTGTAGGCGACCGCCCCGCGAGCGCCAGAAAACTACTGCATCTTGCGGTAGACGCCGACGACCACGCCGATGATCTGCGTCTCGCGGAAATCCTCCCTGCTGACGTAGATGGGCTTGAGGCGGGGGTTGGAGGGCTGGAACCGGACCCGATCGCCCTCGGGATAGAAGCGCTTGACCGTGGCCTCGTCCTCGATCATGGCGACGACGATCTCGCCAGCCCCGGCGTGAAGCTGCTTGCGCACGAAGATGTAATCGCCGTCGAAGATCCCGTCGCCGATCATCGAGTCGCCCGACACGCGCAGGGCAAAGACCTTCCTTCCCCCGTCGCCCAGCAGGACGCTGTCGATGCGCACGTGATCGGTGATGTTCTCCTGGGCCAGGATGGGCTCGCCTGCGGCGACCTTGCCGACCACCGGGACCTCGACGACGTCGCCGTCGCCGACGGCGGAAAGCTCACGCCGGGCAAGGCGGGGGAAGCGACCGGCCTGCGATCGGCCGCCCTCGATGACGCTGAGCGCGCGGCTCTTCAGCTCGCCCCGCAGCAGGTATCCCTTGCGCTCGAGGGCCTTGAGGTGGTCGTTCACGCCGTTCGTCGAGCGGATGCCGAAGTGCTCGCCGATCTCCCGGATGGTGGGCGGATAGCCCTGGTCCTGGATGCTCTTCTTGATGAAGGAGAGGATTTTTTCCTGGCGATCGGTCAGCGATTCCGTCATGGCCCGCGCACGGTACTGAACATGTGCACCACTGGTCAAGTTTTCAGCCCTCAGGGGGCGACGCGGTACACGCGCACGGGTCCGGTGTCCGGGCGGGCGGCGATGTAGAGGAACTCCTTGCTGCTCATGGAAAGCCCATGCGCGTCGACGATGTGGGTCAAGCCGGCTCCCAGCCCGGCCGGAGCGACGAGCGTGAAATCCGGGATCTGCGAGGGCGTCGGATCCGTGGACCCGTAGATCCGGATGCCGCCCGGAGAGTCGTAGCCGACGTAGACGTGCTGGGAGGTCGCAACCAGCAACGATACCGTCGTGAGCGTGCCGATGTTCATCTGCGACAGCTGGGGATCGCCGGACGAGTTGCGGGCGATGAGGCTCCAATCGGAAGGACCGCACACGTTGGAACTGGGATTGCAGCCCCAGAGTTGCGGGCCCGCTGTGGTGTTCCGCGCCAGGTAGAGCCTTCCTCCGGAGGCGGTCATCTGCGGGATCGCCTTGTCGGAGGGAACGAAGTCGGAGGACTTGCCGACCGGCGTCACGACGACGGGCGATTTCGCCGTCCATTCCGGGTTGGTCGGCGCGCACGCGACCCACGTCGATCCGTTGTACCGCGAGCAGCCGCCGCCGTTGAAAGACCCATCGTTCGCGGCGTAAAGCCAGCCGCTGAACGCGATCATGGAGTCGATCATGCCGGTGCTGATCGACTTGAGCGCTTGCGGCGTGGGCACGATCGCGAGCGAGGGATTGAGGGGCTGCGTCGAGTCCGTCGGAAGACCGGTCATCTTCAGGAGGACGGGACTTCCCGAGCCGCCCCCGTCTACGAAGCCGACGTACAAGGCGGTTCCCAGCGCCGCGACAGCCGTCGTCCCGCGCGTCCCTCCGCCCGCATTCACAGCGACGAACGGGAACTGCGGCGTGGTTCCGGTATCGGTCGTCAGGTAGATGTGCTTGAGCAGGCTGCTCTGGCGCGCGCCGGCAGCGAAGAGCCATTCTCTTCCGCTCAGGACCACGGAACTGAAGAGACCGCGACCGTCCTCGTCGTCCGGTCCGCACTCCAGGGTGTCCGGCGTGCACCCGAGTGAACCGAGCGAGGGAAAGGCCGTCGGCGTCGGCGAGACGGAGTTCTTGATGTTCCCGAAATCGGTTTCGAATCCGAACCGCACGGTTTCCGTCGCCGTGCCGTCATACTTCATCCGCACCGCGGTCGCGCCGTCGCCGCTGGGGCCGAGATAGACGCGGCCGGCGTAGGAGAAAACGTAGGCGAAGGAGGAGCCGTCGGCGAACGGGTCGGACGAGACCGGCACGGCATCGCCGATCTGCGTGGCGCCGCTCGCGCTCGCCGTGACCGGGTTGCCGGATCGCGCGTCGGTCCCGGTAGCGGAGACGTCGAACTGCACGTCTCCGCGCGCGGAAGCCGTATACGTCCAGCTGAACATGACGGTTTGTCCCGCCAGAACGTCGGCAGCGGACGGAGGCGTCGACTGCAGCGTCACCCCGCCAGTTCCCGATACCGCGATCGAAGGCTGCACCGAGAGGGCGTCGACGATCCCGGGGTTGTCGAGCTGCAGCGAGACCGTGAACGTCTCGTTGGGCAGCGCGCCGGGAGGAATCGACAGCGAGGGAATGAGCAGGGCGACGGCCCTGAAGATGATGACGGTCCACTGCATCGGACCGACGGACACCGCCGCTCCGCCGGTCGAGTCTGTTCCGGCGCCAGAGGATCCGAGCGTTGCCGTTCCTTCGTCCGTCCCTTGAACGGTCCAGACGAGCTTCCGGGTCGCGCCCGCGGGGATGTCCTGCGGATCGGGCGGCGAGACGACGGTGACGAAGGCGGGCGCGGTGAGGGGATCGAATTGCACGGCGAGCGCGTCCGAACCGCCGTCGTTCATGATGTCGGCGGAGATGTCGAAGGTCGGACCGGCGGGTTGGCTGGGAGGCGCGGTTAGCGAAACGATCGTCAGGTGGGCCGGGGTGACGACGCGCACCGACGCGTTCGCCTCGGCGCTGACGATGCTGTGGTCGACCTCGTCCGTGCCGGCGAACGGGAGCGTCAGGTCGAGGACTCCGGGCGCGCTCGCCTGCGCGTGCCAGGTGAAGGGGTGGGACGCGCCTCCCTGGATGTCGACGGTTTCGGGCGGCGGCTGCAGCGTAGCCGGCGGTCCGGAGACGATCGCGGGGCCCGCGCTGACGGCGAGCGCCGACATCCCGCCCGGGTTCGAAACGGTCACGTTGACCGTCACGTCGTCGCCGACGAGAACGCGCGCCGGAGCACTGGCCGTCGCAGCGAGCGAGGCGGGCTGGGCGGCGTCTACCTGGAAGACGCCATCGATGGAGCCACGGCCGTACGGCCCTTCCAGCGACAGGCCGTACATGCCGGGCGCCAGGGCGCCGGGGACGGTCGCGGAGATGGTGTGCGTATCCACCCAGCGCACGTCGCGGAGCTCCACGGCGCCGAGGAATGCACGGAAACCGGCATCGACTTCGATCCGGCTTCCGCTGCCGAGCTGCTGCGCCACCGAAGGTGTGAACCCGTCGCCGTGGAGCAGCACCGGGGTATCGCGGCCGGCGTAGGCCGCGGGTGGGTCCACCGCGGACGGTGCGGGCGGAGACGGCGAGGCGGAGATGCGCGTGCAGGCGGCCGCGAGGAACAGGGCGCTAGCGCGTCTCAAGGCGCACCCCCGCGAAGAGCGACACTGTCCGCAGCGGACCGGAGAGGATCGACAGGCCGGGGCTCGTGATCCAGCCTGCCCGGGCTTCGAGGAACGGGATGAGCCGACCCATCCGGCGTTCCGCGCCGACGGCGGCGTGCAAGCCCGGAGCGAAGGCGAATCCGCGGCGGGTACCGGCGTCGGCTACCCTGACGCGTGTCCAGTAGGCGGCGGCCGAAGGTCCTCCGCCGACCCAGATCGCGTTCTCTTCGCCGAGCTGCCGTCGCCACGAGGCCGTCAGGTGCAGCAGCACGAGATCCAGGGAGGAATCGGCGGCCAGGTTCGTCCCGCCGGCGCTCACCAGATCCGACTGGCTGCGATGCGCGTAGTCCAGCTCGGCGGCCAGCTGCAGCTGCGGGCCCAGCCGGTCGGTTCGCAGCGCCGCCGCCACCCCGATCAACGGGGTCGAGAATCCCGAGAAATTGGAGAACATCCCCACCTTCGCGCTCACGGCGCCGGAAGTGAGATTCGGGATCAGCGTCACTTGCGCCCGGCCGACGGTGGGGCCGACGCGCAACGCGAGCTCCGTCTCGGCCGGCGCGCGCAGCAGCGGCGGCACGTAGCTCGCGTACAGCGTCCCGTCGCGCTCTTCGAGCTCGGCGTGTCCCTGGCCTGCGGACAGCTCCGACTGCACTCCCGAGACGGAATTTCCGTACTTGTCGCGGAGGTGGACGGCAAGCCGCAGCGCGGTCAAACCGTCAGCGACGATGGCCTCGTTGGGGCGATCGAACGAGATCGACTCCAAAGGGCCGGGGACGAGGGGAAGCGTCCGCGCCACCGATGCCCCGGCGCCGCGCGCACGCACTTCCACCGCCTTGCGCTCGCCGAACGCGGGCTCCAGCGACAGCGAAAGATCCCACTCCCCGGGTGCCGATGCGGTCGCGGTCAGCTGGCCGGCACTCGTTTCGAACGCGACGTCTTCGCCCGGTGGATTCCCCGCTGCGTCACGCGCGCTCACGTGGAGGTGCGCGCGCGGATCGTCGGCGCGGATCCGCTCGCGATCGGCGGAGATGGCGATGCGGGATGCGGGCCCTCCTCCGAGGATGAGCGCGGCCTCGGCGACGAAACCGGGCGCATCGTCGAGGGCGGCGCTGACGCGGACGTCCCCTGGCGCCCCGGCAGCCAGCGAGAGCCATGCCTCGTAGAGTCCGGATGCGCGCTCGCGGAGTGCCGAGAGATCGCCCCGCGTCGCGCGCAACCTCACCGCCGCTCCCGAGCGGGGCGCACCCTGCGGATTCACCACCACCACGTAGACGATGGCGGTCTGGGCACGGTCCGCGGTGAGGGTGGTCTGGCCGAAGGCAATATGGATGGTGCGCGAGGGCGGCACGCGCAGGGGAATGATGCGCTTTCCGTGGTGCGCTTCGTACACGCCGGGTGGCACGACGACGGGGACGACCGCGTTTCCATGCGCATCCGCGACCACCGGCCCGAACGTCTGCGAGCCGATGTCGACGCTGATCCGCCCGCGCGGCCGCGTCTTGACCACGGCGTCTCCTTCAGCCCACAGCGGGATCGCCAGCCACGCCACTTCACCGCCGGCCGCCGCCGTCAAGATCGCCACCTGCGGAATCGCGTCGTCCGGCGGCACGTACTGCGCTTCCCAGATGCCATCCCGGGCGCGATGCAGGCCCTCGATCGTTCCCACGCTGGCGGCGATTGCGGGCTTTGCGTCCGCCTGCACCCGCACCGCCGCGCGCGCGTCGCTGCCGAGCCTCATCAACGAGGGCTCCACTGAGAGCGCCAGGGCGAGGAGGGCCGCTCCCGTCACGGTCCCTTCTTCCTCCAGCGGATGGCGAAGTCCTTGATGCGGGCCACGCTTCCGCCAGGCCCGCAGGGCACCATCTTCGTGGTTTCCCGTCCGCCGGCATCCCGGATGGAGACCACCACGCTGGTCTTGTCCGGTGCGGCAGGAACACGCACGCGGAAGCGTCCGTCCTCCGCCACTGCCGCCGGGGCGCCATCCACGAGGACTTCCGCTCCGGACGGCGAGGTCCCTTCGACTTCCGCGCACAATCCCTCGCGCTCCTGCGCAGCGGCGGCATCCGCCACCTTGAGCAGCAGCCGGGCGGCAATCGGCTCTGCTCCGGACGGCGGCTTTCCCGCGACGGCGATGGACTGCGTGCCGGCCCGGACCTCGATGGTCTTGCCGTGGGAGCTCAGGTTGACCGCGCCGGTCTCGGTCGCGATCGCTACGGCCGTGCCAGTGGAGAGGACGCCGAACCGCGCCCCTTGCGTCTCCGCCACCGCTCCGCCATCGGCGCTCTCGATGCGGAGCAGGCGGGCTCCGTCCGCCTGGTAGTCGACGGCGATGCGGCCGCGCGTCAGCTTGAACCGGTGCACTTTCTCGGTGATCTCGCGCACCGTCAGCTGCGTTCCCTCGGCGATGGTGAGGCGGCTGCGCGCGCCCAGTTGCAGGTCCGTCCGGCCACCGCGTCCGGTGCGGACCGAATCGTCGGCGCGCAGGCGCTGGCCGACGGCGAGGGCGGAAGTGCCGCCGGTCGGCGACAAGCGGACGACGTCGCCGGCCACCGCGACGACGATGGCCTCGTCGACCTTCGGATCCTCCGCCGCGTGCGCCAGCGCCGCGCCGGCAGGAGGGCGATACAGCGTCCCGCGGAACACCAGCCAGGCGCTGCCGAGCAGGACGGCGAGAACGGCCGCCGCCTCGACGATCGTCCGGACGGGTCCGCGCCGCGCCATCATCCCTCCGCCATCTCGATCGCGAATTCGGTGACCGCCCACGGCAGTCGCCGCGCCTCGCCCGGCTCCACGAGGCGCACGTCGCCGCCGGTCCGCTGCATCGCCTGCCGCGCGATGTGCAGCCCCAACCCCGTCCCGCGCCCCGGCGCTTTGGTGGTGAAGCGCGCGTCGAACACCCGCGCCGCGTGCTCCGGCGCGATTCCACATCCTTCGTCGCTGATCCGGACCTGCAGTGGACCGCGGAGCACCCGGACGGCCACCCGGCGGTTGCCGCCTCCGGCGTCCTCGACGGCGTCCACGGCATTGACCAGCACGTTGATCAGCGCGTGCAGCAGCGCCGTCGTGGATCCGAGCGCGTGATGGGGGGCCTCGCGCTGCCACTCGAACCGCGGACCGAGACGCCGCACGCGCCACGCCACCAGATCGACGGCGCGCTGCACCACGCTCTCGACGGCAAATTTCGACGCTGCCGCGGGCTCCGGAGCGAAGAGCTGCTGATAGCTGCGGAACAGCTCCTCGAGCCGCACGACCTGCGTGGCCACCATCTGCCAGTCGTCCAGATCGGTGACCTCGGAGCCGACACGGCGGGAGATCAGCTCCAGTCCCGCCTTGATGCCGACCAGCGGATGGCGCATCTCGTGGATGAGGCCCGGCCCGAGGAGCTCTGCCTCCTCGATTCGCGCCCGCTCGCTCACGGCGGTCCCTGTCCGCTTGGGCCGGTTCATCGCAGGTGCGCCGCCGCCGCCGCCGCGGGGAGGACGATGGTGAACGTCGCGCCCTGTCCTTCGGCGCTATCGACGAGAAGCTTGCCGTGGTGGGCTTCCACGATGCTGTGCGAGATGGAGAGCCCGAGCCCGACTCCCCCCGGGCCCTCCTTGGTCGTGAAGAACGGGTCGAAGATCCGGTCGCGCATCGCCTTGGGGATTCCCCTGCCCGTGTCGGTCACGGAGAGCTTGAGCGCATCGCCGTTCACGTCGCTGAGCGTGACCTTGAGCCTTCCTCCCTCCGGCATCGCCGAGATCGCGTTCTGCACGATGTGCGCGATCGCCTCCTGCATCTGCGCCGGATCGCCCTGCGCATCGCAGCTCTTGATCTCGGTGGCGAGCTCGATCCCCTTCTCGCGCATTTGCCGTTCGTAGAGATCGAGGGCGGCGAGCACCGAGGAGTGGAGGGGAAAGCGACGCCCCGGCTGCGTGCGCTCCTGATCGGCGAACGTTCGCAGGTTGCCGACGATGCTGGAGATCCTGCGCGCCTGCTCCTGCAGGGTGCGGAGCTGCTCTTCGTGGGGAGTTCCCTCGAGCTCCTTGCGAAGCAGCGCCGCGATGCCGGTGATGGCGGTGATCGGATTGTTCAGCTCGTGCGCCATTCCGGCGCCCAGCGAGCCGAGCGCGGCGAGGCGCCGGGCGCGGAGGATCTGATCCTGCGCCACCTTGAGCTCGGCGGTCCGCTCGTCGACGCGCTGTTGAAGCTCGCCGTTCCAGCGGCGGATCTCCTCGTCGCGCCGCACGATCTCGCCCGCCATCTGGTTGAACGAGCGCGCCAGCTCGCCGATCTCGTCGTCGCTGTCCACCTCCGCGGCCTGGGCACGGCCGAGCCGGAGCGCCTGCACGCCTTCGCGCAGCCGGTTGACCGGCTCGGTGACGCGACGGGAGAAGAGCACGCCGAGCGTCAGCACGAGGAGCAGCGAGACCGCGACCCAGAAGAGCGTGTACTGCCGCACCACCGCCGCCGGGCGCAGCGCCATCTCGGCGCGCTGGGCGACCACCACCATCCACCCGAGGGTACCGACGGGCGCGGCGCTGGCCAGCCAGCGTTCGCCGTCGGCTCGGACGATCACGCGGGCCGCGGCTCCGCCGGAGAGGAGATCGCGCTCGTCCGCCGACAGCTCGACGTGATACGGCTGGGCGAGGACGGTGCCGCCGCGCGTGGCGACGTATGCGAAGGTGCCACCCTGTGAAGTCTGCCGCATCTGGCGGCCGAGCTGGGCGAGGGAAAGCTCCGCCGCCAGGATTCGGTCGCCGGCGAGACGCAGCGCGATGGGAAGGCGCATCGATCCGTCGCGCGCTGCGTACGGAGCGCCGATGGCGGTGCCGACCTGGACGGCGAGGCGCACCGGCGCCTCTCGCTCGAGGATCTCCAGCTCGGGGACCGGACGGCCGTTGCCGGTTTCGTAGACCGCGGGACCGCCGGGGATCCAGACGGCGTCGACGAATTCGAGCTGCCGGTACGGAATGCGCAGCACGCTCGCGAGCTCGTCGCCCGAGAGATCGCGAAGTGGCAAGATGGTGGCCGACAGGCGCAGGCTCTCCGCGGCCTGCGCGACGAACCGCTCGCAGGCGCGAGCCGCCTCCTCCGCCACCCGGGCCTGAGCCGAGGCAACGGTGCGCTCCACTTCGGCGCGGTTGACGGAGAACGACAGCGATCCGACCACCGCTGCCGGCACCACGCCGACGAGGGCCAGCATGGCGAAAATCTTGCTGCGAAATTGCACGTCGGCGCGCCCCCTCGCGACCGTCGAGCATAGGGCTCGCTTCAAAGTCGCAGCAAGAAAGGGGCGGGTACGTCCGGCCGCGGAAATTCAGGGAAAAGTCCTACCTCAGCGGCTCTGCGCGTGACGCGCCAATGCCAGATGCTCCTCCAGCTTTTCCTCGATGCGCCGCAGCTCGCCGCGGTCGGCGCCGCCGGCGCCGCGAATGTGGCGGAGGTCGTCGAGCAGCGCCTCGCCGGAAAGAAGGACCTCGCGGCCCGCGGCCTTGCTGGCGACGAGCCTGGAAAGCAGATGCAGCGAGCGCCGGCGCAAGTCGGAAGTCGCGTGTCGCACCCGCGCCTGGAGGACCTCGAGCGGCGTCGCCTGTTCATGTCCTGCGGCGGCGACCTCGTCGTCCGGCGGATCGTTTGCCGCTTCGCTCCCCACCAGCCGCAGCTGCGGGGCGGCGCTGCGCCTCTCGTACTGCGCCTTCATCTGGCGGAGCGCATCGTCGATGCGCGCCGCGATGCGGTCGAGATCGTCGAACGGCTTCGCAATGTAGTCGACCGCTCCGAGGCGAAGCGCCTCCACCGCGCTCTCCGTCGTCGCGTAAGCGGTCATGACGATGCAGGCGCAATGCGGCTGCGACTGACGCACGCGGCGGACGATCTCAATCCCGTCGAGGCCGGGCAGGTTCTTGTCCGCGAGCACGCAACCGAACTCCTCGCGCTCGATGAACGCCAAGGCCTCTTCGGCGTTGCGCGCCAGGCGCGTCGAGAGGCCCTTCTCGCCGAGAACGCGCTGGAAGACATCGAGGACGACGGGCTCGTCGTCGATCACCAGCACGGAGGAGAAGGTCGGAGCAGGCGGCATTGCCCGAATCCTAGAGGCGGCTTCCTGTAGAGTTCAAGCAACGCTGCACCCACCCCGGGTCCACTTGGGGTATAGCGGGGGCAATGCTGCGCGCGAGTCAGGCGGTTCGTCTCGGCTTTCGCGCCGCCTCGCGGAATCCGGAGCTTTCCTTCGCGAAGGCCCTCGTCGACCAGGGTGGGAACCTGCTCGCGATCCTGCCTTTGGCTCTCGGCGCCGTGCTGTTGGCCGCCGTCGCCCGTGGCGAACTCCTGCGAGCGGCCACGGCAGCGCTGCGCGCCATTCTCGCCCTGCGCTGGCCGGTGCTGGGCGGAATCGCCACGGCGCTCGTGATCGCGTTCGCCGGCAGCATGCTTTTCTGGGCCGGGGCCGCGCCGCTCCTCGCCGCAGACGCGGAGCTGGACCGGCGCCCACCGCCCGGCAACTTCGTCGTGCTGCTGTCGCGCGGAGCGGCGCGAACGATCGTGTCCGGAGCGCTCGGGTGGGGGCTCGCCGTGCTTTTCACGCTCGTCTGCGAGGCGGCGGCGGTTCTTGGAATCTCCGCCGTGCTCTTGCGTCCGTCGCCACACTTGTTCGCCGCGTTCGCGCTTCTCATCTCGGTGGCGGTGACAGGGATGTTTCTGCTCGACGCGCTCGCGCGCCTCACGATCGTGCGCGCAGCGGCCTTCGGCGATCCCGGGACCGCCGCGTTCGGGAAGGCGACTTCGTTGCTCGGCGCACGGCTGGGCGCGGCAATGCTGATCACCGTCGTGTTCGTCGGCCTTGAGCTGATCGTTGCCAGCGCCGCCGCCGGAGTCACGGGTGTTCTTTCCGGCGCGACGTTCTTCGGCTCGAGGTCGCTCGCATGGGAGCGTTCGCCGCGCTCGCCGCGGATGCGGAAGGGCTGATCGCGCCCGAAGCTCCACCCGAGCCGGCACCCGTCGCCGAGCTGGTCGTGGAGGCCCTGACCGTCGAAGAATAGGTCAGCGGACAGGGCGCAGCGGACGGAATGCGTGCTGGATCGCCTGGAGGAAGTGCAGGGCGCGGTCGCGCAGGTTCACCTTCGCGCGGCGGGCGCCTCCGCGGCGCAAGAAACTGAGAATCGCATCGGGAGCCAGGGTCGCCCCGAGCGCACGCTGGCGCACGACGAGGCCGCGGTCGAGGAGAAACAGTCCCGCGCGATCCAGCATCCCCCAGCGCGACAGCGCGGTGCCGTCCGCGTCCGACAGCATCGGGAACGCGAATCCGCACTGCGATCGCAAGTACCTGAGGGCCGCCGGTTCGGCGGGACCGATCGCGCAGATGAAAGCGCCGGCCCGCACCACCGGCAGCGTCGCGTCGCGGTAATCGCGCAGCAGCCTGATCCCTGCCGCGTCGTCCAGCCCGCCGAAGACGAGCACCAGGATCGGCGACCGGCGCGCCAGGGCAGAAAGGTGCACCGGCCGCCCCGACTCGTCGAGCAGGTCGAGGTCGGTCGCCTGCTCCCCGACCTTCGGAGCGCGAAGATCCCATGCCGGCATGGAAGAACGTAGTCACTTGAGGAAGCGGCGCACGCTGATCTTTTTCAGCCGGCCGCCGAGCAGCGTCCAGGTGAGCGCGGCGCCGAAGAGCATTGCCGCAAGAGCGAGCCCGATCAGCGCCGCCAGCGGCCATACCGTCTGTCCCGCGCCCTCGGACGCGCGCCCGACCAGCGAGAACGCGCCGACGATCAGGCCCGAGGCGAGCATCCCGGCGAAGAGCAGGATACCGAGCGCCTTGACGTTCATGTTCAGCCGGGAAAGCTCCTCGCTGCGGACGTTGACGTTGAACTTGCCGCCTTCGAGATCCATCAGGATCTGCGAAAGCTGCTGTGGCGTGTCCTGCAAGAAGCCCTGCAGCTGGAGCAGCAGGCGCAAGAAGCCGCCGCTCATCGATCCCGGGCTGTAGCGGTCGTAGAGGAGCTGCTTGGCGTAGGGCAGCGCCACCTGCGTGACGTCGAGCTCGGGATCGAGCTGACGGACGATGCCCTCGGTGGTCGCGGACGCCTTGGAGAGGACCGCGTACTCCTTCGGGATCTTGATCCGGTATTTCATCGCCAGGTCGACGAGCTCGCTCATCAGGACGCCGGAGTCGACCTCGGCGAGCTTGAGGCCCATGTAGCGATCGAGGATGTCGTGGATCTCGTGCCGGAACTGCTGGAGGTTGATGCGCTGATCGGGGACGCCGACCTTGTAGAGGAGCCGCGCCACCGTGTCGGGGTCCCGCAAGGAGGTCGCGAGCACGAGCACGATGATCGACTCCTGCATCTGCCGGGTCATCCGCCCGACCAGGCCGAAGTCGAGCAGGCCGATCCGGTTGCCCTCCAGCACGATCACATTGCCGGGATGCGGGTCGCCGTGGAAGAGGCCGTCGCGGAAGAGCTGCTGGAAGCTCGCCTCCAGAACGTTGCGGGCCAGCTGCTTGCGATCGATGCCGGCGGACTCGCCCGATTCGAGCACCGTCTTCAGCTTCACGCCCTTCAGCTCCTGCAGCGTGATCACGGTGCGGCTGGAGAGGTCGCCGTACAGCTTCGGGATCACGACGTAGGGCCGGCCCTCGTGGTTGCGGGCGAATTCCTCGATGTTCCGCGCCTCGTTTTCGAAGTCCAGCTCCAGCAGCATCGCGTTGCGGAACTCGGTGACGATGCCGGTGGGAGTGTAGATGCCGGTCTCCTCGATCACTCCCTCGAGGAAGCGCGCGAGGTAGAAGAGCAGGTCGGTGTCGCTGCGGATCTGTTCCTCGATCCCGGGGCGCTGCACCTTCACCACCACGTCCTCGCCGCTCGCGAGCCGCGCCCGGTGCACCTGCGCGATGGAAGCGCTGGCCATCGGCTCCGCATCGATGGAGGCGAAAACCGCGTGCGCAGGCCTGCCCAGGCCCTTTTCGATCAGCTGGAACACCGTCTCCACCGGCATGGGAGCGGCGCGATCCTGGAGGTGCGAGAGCTCGGCGATGAAGTCGTGCGGCAGGATGTCCGGGCGGGAGGAGAGGATCTGTCCGAGCTTGATGAAGGTGGGGCCCAGCTCGGCGAGCGTCTCCCGGAACCTTCGCGCGGTGGTGGCCCGCACCTCTTCGCGCGAGGGCCGCTGGCCGTCCTCGCGGCGCCCGAGCACGTCCCAGATCTTCGCGCGATCCCAGAGCTCGCCGAAGCCGTGGCGCACGACGACGGCGCTGATCTCGCGCAAACGCTTGAGGTCCTGGACGGCCTGGATCACTTGCCGCTTCTCTCACAGCGCCGACAGCAGATCCACCTTCACCAGGAGGGTGTCTCCGTGCGCCACGCCCGTGGCGCTGAGCGCGGAAAGCTCGCCGGTGTAATCGAGCCCTCTCGGAACGCCGCTGGTGAGGTCGTTCGAGCTCTGGTGCGCGTACACCAGATAGAAGGTCGAACCTGTGCGCCATTCCCAGCGAAGGATCAGGTTCAGGTTCAATCCGACCTGCCGTTCGTTGGCGTCGACATATTGGTCCGGGGGAAGCGGAACGAGCTGGTCCAGCTTGACGGTCGGTCTCCCCGCTCGAGCGACGGTCGCGCCGAGCTGGTTGCCGTAGGAGATCCCCGCGGTGAAGAGCTGCCCGTACGCCTGCAGCGTGAGGTGCGGGGTGAAGGAGTATGTCGCGCGCAGCGTGGCGCTCAGGCTGCGCGCTTGCTGCGGCGCGAGCACGTACGAGCGCGCGCGGCGGGTCGGGTCCAATTCGCCGGGCAGTAGCGCCGGCGTCGCGATCTGCCGGATGGTGCCGGCGTTTTCGTTGTAGGCGAGGTCGAGCGTCCCATCGAGCCGGGGCATGGGCCGGAACACGAGCGTGCCGCCGAGCTGGTTCAGCCGCTCGAAGCGGGGAAAGGAACGGCCCTCGGTCCAGTAGAACTGGACCTGCAGCGGCTTGCGCGAGTCGGTCGAGAGATATCCAAACCATTGCCAATTCGCCTGGCGCTCGATGGGCGTTCCGTCCTCGAGCTCGCGGTCGTCGACGAAGGGCGACCAGACGTCGAAGCCGGTTTCCCAGAACCAGAAGGAGTTGGTGTTCACCCAGCCGTCCACGAACACGTCGCGGTTGAGGCGGTGGGCGAAGGAATAGTCGTGTAGCTCGCGGATCCCCAGGATCAGTTGCGCCGCTTGCCAGTTCGGCCCGGGATGCGGATCTCGCCAGCCGGCGAACGCCATGCCGCGGAAAAGGTTGGCGCGCTGCATGAAGCCGAGGTCGTTCACGTTGAACTCCGGCGAGAGCAGATCGCCCTGCACGCCGAAGATCCCGTGCTCTCCGAAGCGGCGGAGCTTGCCGGAGAGCGCGTAGCCGCTGGACGTCGATCCCCGCAGCGTGCCGTCGCGCAGGAGCGCGGCATTGGCGCCGTGCAGTGTCGAGGCCACGCCCTGCAGGTCGGTTTCCCAGACGCGGTCGGAGGTATAGAGGGTGAGGTCGCCTTCGCCGACATGCGCGTGGCGGCGGTCCGTGAGCCGCAGGCTGGGGCTGGTGAACACCGGCTCGGCGGCGGTCGCGGTGACGCCGGCGAGGCCGTAGTCCCCGAGCGGGGTTCGCGCCCGCGCCACCGAAGTGAAGCGCGCCTCCGTCGAGCGCATGTTGTCGACCCGCTCGGGAAGGCAAGCGGTGCCCGAAGAATCGCAGGGCGTCCCCGGCTGCAGCACTTGCGCGAACACGCGCGGCTCGAAGGCGGTGAGCAGGCCGACGCTGGCCGATCCGACCGTGCCCGTCATCTTGACGGCGCCGAGAACGGGGACGAACGGCTGCTGGTAGACGATCTTCTGCTCGTCGGCGAGGTCGAGGTCGTCGCGCGTCGGCGTCCCCCGGCCGATGCGACGCGAGTAGAAGATCTGGTACACGTCGCCGCCGTTCGGGCCGCCCAGATCGGCGCGCAGCGCCGGCTTGAACAGATCGAGGCCCTCGAGGAAGAACGGCCGCTTCTCCGGAAAGAACGTCTCGAAGGTGGTGAGATTGAGGACGCGCTGGTCGGCTTCCACCTGGCCGAAGTCCGGATTCACCGTTCCCACCAGCGCCAGATCGCTCGCGAGGTTGTAGCGAAAGTCGAGCCCGGCGCAGACGCCGCCCTGACGCTGCCGGTCGAAGGCCAGCGTCGCGCAGCTCCCCAGCTCGGACCGGGGCGTCGCGTAGGTCGGGACGTTGCGCACCGCCTTGAACCCGACATAAGGCCGGAGCTCCAGCTCGCGCACTGGCCGGATTCCTTCGATGCCGTCGATCAGGCCCAGCCGGCTGATGTCGCCCTGCCGCCCTTGCGGGCGAAAGCGCCACTGGTCCTCCTCCTTCCGCCGGGAGAGGATCCGGTAGACGTTGAAGCCCATGATCTTCGCGCTTTCGGGGATGCGCATGACGCGCAGGGGGATCCTCATCTCCACCGACCAGCCGTTCGGCGTTTGAGCCACCGCGGAGTCCCAGGCCGCGTCCCAGTCGGTAGTCATGTCGGTGTCGTTGAAGTGGATGGCGTCGAGCTGTTGGCCGGCGGCGTAGACCTGGAAGTGGTAGGCGGTCCGCCGATCGAACGTGGTGTCGAGGTCGAACTGCACCGAGTCGCCCTCGATGAACCGGTCGCGGCGGCTGAGGGTGGCGGTGGCGCCCTCCGGGTCGTCGCAGACGGCGCCGAAATAGAGGTACTCGTCGTCCCAGAGGACGCGGAAGGCAGTGCGGACGGTCGCCGGGCGTCCCTCGTCGGGCGTCACTTGCGTGAAGCCGTCGTGGAGCGGAGCCGCCTGCCACGCGGGCTCGTCCATGCGGCCGTCGATCTCGATGCGCGGTCCCGTCCGCCGCGCGGCATGCGCGGTGCGGATGAACGTCGACTCCGGCGGCAGCTCCTTCTGCGCCTGCGCGACGGCCGGCGCTGCCGCCGCGAGGAGCAGCAGGGTTGCCCGCATCTGGATGGACAGAACGGCGGAGCCGGAGGAACATTTCACGGTCGTTCCCGCGGGTCCCGGCGCATGCGTCCGTGGTATCTGTGACGCGGTGGCCGAGCCGGTTTCACATCTCCCCGCCGAGGCGTCGGCGCCGGTCACGCCGATGCTCCGCCAGTACCACGAGGCCAAGGCGCAGGCGCGCGATGCGCTCCTCTTCTTCCGCCTCGGCGATTTCTACGAGCTCTTCTACGACGACGCGCGCCTCGCGGCGCAATTGCTCGGTATCACTTTGACGTCCCGCGCCAAGGGAGAAGACCGGGTTCCCATGGCGGGAGTCCCGCATCACGCGGCGCGCGGGTACATCGCCCGCCTCGTCGCCGCCGGGCACAAGGTGGCCATCTGCGATCAGATGGAGGTTCCCGGTCCCGGAAAGCAGCTGGTGCGGCGCGAGATCGTGCGGCTGGTCACGCCCGGCACCCTCGTCGACGAGGAGGCGCTCGACGCCCGCGAGCCGCTCTGGCTCGCTGCGGTCGCCGTCGCCGAGGAGAGCGCCGCGGTCGCGCTGCTGGAGGCCTCGACCGGCGAGCTGCGGGCGCTGCCGGTCGGAAGCGCGCAAGAGGCCCTCGACGAGCTGGCGCGCGTCCGTCCGCGCGAGGTGCTGGTCGGGGACGAGCGGCTCTCCGAGGCGGTGCGCCGCGCCAGTGGCGCCGTGCGGGTCGAGGCGCGCGCGTTCCGCGATGCGCAAGGCGCGGAGCAGTTGCTGAAGCGACACCTCGGCGTCGCCACCCTGGATGGCTTCGGCCTGAGGGATGCGCTCTGCATCGAGGCGGCGGCGGAGGCGTTGGCGTATCTGCAGGAGACGCAGCGCTCCGCGGCAAAGCACGTGGTCCGCGTCGCGGTCGAGCAGCCCGCGCGCCACCTCTGGATCGACCCGACCGCAGCGCAAAATCTGGAATTGTTCCATGGGCCCGACGGGCGCCGCGGCGGGACGCTGCTGTCGGTCGTCGATCGGACGCTGACGGCGGCGGGAGGAAGGCTGGTGGCGCGCTGGCTGGCGTCGCCGCTGCTCGATCTGGCGGAGATCCGTGCGCGCCAGGACGCCGTCGAGGAGCTGTCGCAGGCCGCCGTTCTGCGTGAGGAGATCGCGGAGCGGCTGCGCCGGGTGCTGGACGTGGAGCGCCTTCTCGGCCGTCTCGCCATGGGCCAGGGAACGCCGCGGGATCTCGCCGGCCTGCGCGGCTCCTTGCGCGAGATGCCCCCGCTCGCGGCCCGGCTCGAAGGGTGCGCCGCACCGCTGTTGCGCGAGCTCGGGGCCCCGTTGCGGGCGCCGGCCGCGCTGGCGGAGCTGCTCCAGCGCGCGCTGATCGACGAGGTGCCCGCGGGTCGCGAGCCCGGTTTCGTGCGTCCCGGCTTTCGGCCGGACCTCGACGATCTGACGGATCTGGCGCAAGGGGGTCGCGCCGCCATCGCGGCGATGGAGGCGGCGGAGAAGCAGCGCACGGGAATCCAGAGTCTCAAGGTCCGCTACAACCGGATCTTCGGGTTCTACATCGAGGTGACGAAGCCGAACTTGCACCTCGTCCCGCAAGACTACCAGCGGAAGTCGAGCACCGTGGGGGCCGAGCGATTCGTCACGCCCGCTCTCACCGATCACGAGGCGCGGGTGCTCTCCGCCGAGGAGCGCCGCAACGCGCTCGAGCAGCAGATCTTCGAGGAGCTGCGACAGTCGGTCCTCGGCCAGAGCGCCGGGCTGCGCGCGTGCGCCGCTGCCGCAGCGCAGGTGGATGCGCTGCTCTCTTTCGCGCGCGTCGCGGCCGACTCCGGCTGGGTGCGGCCGGTAGTGGACGAGGGTGACTCGATCGCGATCGAGGGCGGGCGGCATCCGGTGGTCGAGCGCGCGCTCGCGCAATCCGGCGACGGCCCGTTCGTACCCAACGACGTCCAGCTCGATACCGAGCGCCGGCTGATCGTGCTGACCGGGCCGAACATGGCGGGCAAGAGCACCGCCATGCGGCAGGTGGCGCTCATCGCCGTGCTCGCGCAGACAGGCTCGTTCGTCCCGGCGTCGCGGGCGCGGATCGGGATCGTCGATCGGCTCTTTACCCGCGTCGGAGCGGCCGACGATCTCGCGCGCGGGCAGAGCACGTTCATGGTCGAGATGGCGGAATGCGCCCGCATCCTCAACCAGGCCACGCCGCGCTCGCTGCTCATCCTCGACGAGGTGGGCCGCGGGACCAGCACCTTCGACGGGCTGGCGCTGGCGTGGGCCATCGCGGAGCACCTGCACGACCAGGTCGGTGCGCGGACCCTGTTCGCAACGCACTACCACGAGCTCTGCGACCTCGCCCGGGAGAGGCCGCGGACGGTGAACCTCACCATGGCCGTCACCGAGGTCGACGGGCGCGTCGTGTTCCTGCGAAAGATCCTCGCAGGGGCCGCCTCGCGCAGCTATGGCATCCAGGTGGCGAAGCTGGCCGGACTCCCCGACTCCGTCCTGCGGCGAGCACGGGAGATCCTCGCGAACCTCGAGGCGCAGGAGCTCGACGAGGCGGGGCGGCCCGCGCTCGCGGCGGGACGGGGCAAGCGGCGGAAGCAGCTGGGACTGTTCGAAGCGGCGCCAGCCGAGCCGGCTCCGCCGCCGCCGGTGCCTGCGCTGGAAGGAGCGTTGCGCGCGCTCGATCTGTCGCGAACGACGCCGATGGACGCGCTCGTCTGGCTCCACGAACAGCAGAAGAAGCTGCGCTGACGGACGGCGCTGCGGTTCCGCTACAAATCGCCGAAAACAAGGCCGTTTTTAGCGTGGCACTGAACGGATTGTCAGACCCCCTCCTTAGGCTTTGCGCATGGATGGAGGAGGAGTCATGACGGCGGACTCGAAGAAGATCTGGCGGTGCCCCTCGTGCAACCGCCTTCTCGTGGAGAAGACCGTGGACTACGCGAAGGCGCGCCACGCGGAGATGCTGGCGCGCACGCGCGGGGCGTCCCTGGAATTCGTGCGCGAGGCAACCTGGCCCGCATACCTGGCCTCGCTGAGGCGCTGCCGCTGCGGGAGCCGGCAGCGGCTCAAGGCCGTTCCGGAAACCGCGGGCCGCGGCCAGCTCGACCTGCAGGTCGACGCGGTGGTGCTGCAATGAGCGCGCTCGTGTTCATCGCGGCTATTGCGCTCCTGGCCTGGTCGGTCGCGCGGGAGGCGGCGCGCAGGCGACGGTGGCGGGAGGCGGAGCGGCTCTCGCGCTGTCTGTTCGCAGCGGCGGGCATGCGCAGGTATCGGTGAGCGTACGGTGGGGTGGGAGCAAAAATTGACGGATCGATCGCCTGTGCCAGCGTGCGGGCGTGCGCGCGCTCCTCCTCGCCGGCGTTCTTGCCGTCCTCCCAGACGCGGCCAGAGCCATTCCGGCGGGCGCGGTGCAGGCGCGCAAGCTGGAGGCGGGAAAAAGCGCGCTCGAGAGACTCAGGGCCGACCCGCGGCGGCGGCGCTACCGCGAGGGATGGGAGGCGGTGCTGCGAACGCTCGACGCGTCGGTGAAGGTGGCGCCGCGGGGACCCCGAGCTGCAGAAGCGGCCCTCTTGGCGGGGCGCGCACGGGCCGAGCTGTGGGAAGTCTCGCGATCGCGTCGCGACGCCCGCGCCGCGATCTCCGCGCTGCGGAAGGTGGACGGGGATTATGCCGGTCCCCCGGGAGCGGAGGCGCTTGCGCTCGCCAGTCGCGTTGCGACCGGCGCGGACGAAACGAAGGAACGGGCCGAGATTGCGATGCGGATTGCCGCACGGTCCCTGCACCGCGAGGGTCCGGAGCACTCTCCGCCTCCAGCGACGGAGTCGCACGACGATGCGGGCAACGAAGGCGACGCGGAGGTGGATGCCCAGGCCTCGAAGGCCGTCGAACAGATTGTCGAGGACGCCAAGGCTCGCGCGACCGTCCGCTCCGGCGATGAGAGCGGCGAGGAAGAAGAGGAAACGGAAGACGGGCCACCGGAGCCGGAGGCGCCGGCCGACCCACCGATGCGCTCGACCCCCCTCGTCCGCGCGGTGAAGAGCGCGGTTGCCGCGCTGACCGAGCCCGAAGATGCTCCGGCCCGTGCGGCGAAGGCCCGGGAGATGCGCTCGGTTGCGCTCGGGTCGGGAACGTCCCTGGCGGCACAGCTCGGCCTCAAGGTCCGACGCGTGGTCGTCGACGCAGGCCATGGCGGCCGCGACACCGGGGCCATCGGGGCGCGGGGCGTCCGCGAGAAGGACCTCGCGCTGGCGATTGCGAAGAAGGTCGCGGCGCGGCTCAAGGCGCTCGGTTTCCAGGTGGTGATGACGCGCACCAGGGACGTCTTCGTCTCTCTCGACGATCGGACGCGCATCGCCAACGAGGCTCGCGCCGACCTCTTCGTGTCCATCCACTGCAACGCCGCCCGGCGGCGCAGGCTGGAGGGAGTGGAGACCTGGACGTTGAACGTGGCCAGCAACCGCTACGCGGCGCGGCTCGCGGCATTCGAGAACGCCGAGGCGGATCGCACGGTGAGCGATCTCCGTCTGATCCTCGCGGACCTGGCGACCAAGGCAAACGCGAGCGATGCGCGCGACCTGGCGCAGTCGGTGCAGTCGTCGCTGGTGCGGACGCTGCGCAGCCGCGTCGGCCCGGTGCGCGACCACGGCGTGAAGCAGGCGCTGTTCTACGTGCTCCTCGGAACGCGGATGCCGTCCATCCTCGTGGAGACCGGATTCATTTCCAATCCGGCGGAGGAGGTCCGGCTGAAGAGCGGGCGGTTCCAGGACGGCACGGCAGAGGCCATCGCCCGCGGGGTCAAGGACTTCGTCGACTCACGCCGCCGCCTCGCCCGCGCCCCGTAGTCTGCGCCGATGCCCGAAAACGATCCGAAACCTGCGCCCGCGAAAGACCCGAAGCCAAAGGAACCAAAACGTCGGGATCCGCCGTCGAAGGAACCGCCGCGTCGGGAGCCACCGCCAAGTGCGCCTCCGCAGGGCGATCCTCCGATGCGTGCGCCCGTCCCCAAAAAACAACTTGGCGTGCTTGGCGGTCGATCCGAAGACTGATCCGTCTGCCATCTTGTTATGTTGCGGGGCATGGCCAATGAGGTGGCGGTCGCGCGGGCCAAGGCGAGGATGGCGGAAGGTCGCGAGCAGATCCTGGCGCGCCACCGAGCCGGAGCGGGCGGACAGGAGGTGGTCCGCGCCAGCTCCGCGCTCACCGACGAAGTCATCTCGGAGCTGTTCCGCGCCATCCTCGCGCAGATCTCCCGTCCCGACTCCGTACCTCTCTCGCTGGTCGCGACCGGTGGCTACGGCCGACGCGAGCTCGCTCCGCGCTCGGACATCGACCTCCTTGCGCTGCTCCCGGGCGAACGCGATCCCGGCCGCGCGCGGGCGAACTCGGTCGCCGAGCAACTCCACCGCGCCCTCTGGGACATCGGGCTCGAGGCCGGCTACGCGGCGCGCACGCTGGAGCAGTGCGTCCAGCTCGCGCGCGAGGACCACACCATCCGGACCGCGCTGCTCGACGGCCGGTTGGTCGCCGGCGACGCGCAGCTCTTCAAAGGCCTCGAGCGCGCCACCGTCACCGAGCTCGAGCAGCGCCGCGTGGAGGAGTTCATCGGCGACAAGCTGGAGGAGTTCAACGAGCGGCGCCGCCGCTACGGCGGATCGGTCTGGCTGCTCGAACCGCACCTGAAGCAGGGGAAGGGCGGCCTGCGCGATCTCCAGGCCGCTCTCTGGATCGCACGCGTGCGGCACAAGGTCGCCGGACTGGGCGAGGCAGGGGAGCGCGGCCTGTTGCCGCATCGGGAGGTCACCGCCGCGCGCGCCGCCCGCGACCTGCTCTGGCGCCTGCGCAACGAGCTCCATTACGCGACCGGGCGCCGCGACGACCGCCTGACGTTCGACAACCAGCGGCGGCTGGCGCAGGCGCTCGGGTACGGCGACGATCCCGGCGGCGAGCTGGGCGTCGAGAAGCTGATGCGCGACACGTACATCGCGCTGCAGGAGATCGCCCGCGCCTCCGACGCGCTGATCAATCGCTGCGCCATCGAGGATGCACCGCGCAGCCTGCTCAAGCGCGTGCCGCGCCCCAAGCCGATCGATGACGCCTTCAAGGTCTGGAACGGCCGCATCACCGTCAACGACAAGGAAGTCTTTGCCCGCCGTCCCGCGGACATGGTCCGGCTCTACGCGGTCGCCGAGACCTGGGCGCTGCCGGTGTACAGCTACGCGCGCGATCTGCTGGTGCAGGAGCTGCAGCGCATCGGTCCTCAGCTCGCCACCGACCGCGAGGCGCACTTCGAGCTCTGGCAACTTCTCGTTCGCGACGGCGGTGACGGCAGCGCCCTGGTCCCCTTGCACGAGTTGGGGGTCCTGGGCGCGCTCTTCCCCGAGATCGCCAGGCTGCGCGCCCGCGCGCAGCACAGCCTCTACCATGTCTACACCGTCGACACGCACACCGTGTTCGCGCTGGCGCACATGATGCGGCTCCGCTCCGGCGCGCTGGCGGACGCCGAGCCGGAGCTGACCCGCGTCGCGCGCGCGCAGCAGCGTCCGCTGGCGCTCATGCTCGGGCTGCTGTTCCACGATCTCGGCAAGGGGATGGGACCGGATCACTCGGCCCGCGGCGCGGAGCTGGTCCGCGGATACGCGCAGCGGATCGGCCTCGATCCCGCCGATGCCCGCGACGTCGAGTGGCTTGTGCTCGCGCACCTGCGCATGAGCCATCTCTCGCAACGTCGCGACCTCGAGGACGCCGCCCTGATCGAGGCGTTCGGCCGCGAAGTGGAGACGGCGGAACGACTGGCGATGCTCTATCTGCTCACCTACGCGGACATGGCTTGCGTGTCGCCCGAGAACTGGACGCGCTGGAAGGCGAATCTGTTGCGAACGCTCTACGAGAAGACGCACGCCACCATGCTCGCCGAGGGTCTCGGCGCGCCGGAGCACGCCCAGTCGATCGAGGCACGGCGGCAGAGGCTCGCCGACCGGCTCGCACCACTGGCAGGCGAGCAGGCCTCGCTCGCGCTCGAGTTCGCACGGGAGCTGCCGGAGCGGTATCTCGCGACTGCGCTTCCCGAGACGGCCGCGCGCCATCTCCGGCTGTGGACCAACGCGCGCAAGGCCGGATTTGCCGGAGAGCTGCACCGATCGGCGGTCGGCGAAGCCGACCTGACGCTGCTCGCGACCGATCGCCCAGGTCTGCTTGCTCTCTTCACCGCGGCCCTCGCGGCGAACGGCATCGACATCCTCGGAGCCGAGGTGAACTCGCTCGCAGGCGGGATCGCGCTCGACACGTTCGTCGTCCGCGAGGCCGGTGGCGGCGCCCCATCGCCGGCGCGCTGGGAAGCGGCGCGCAACGATCTGCTGCGGCTCCTCTCGGGCGCCGACGATCCGCATCGACTGGTGCAGAAGCGGCTACGGCGCGCGACGTGGGCGAGCTCGGCGGCGCCTTCGGTCCAAACGAAGGTCCGCGTCGACGACGTGAGCAGCGATGCGATGACCATCCTCGACGTGCTCACGCAGGACCGTCCTGGCCTTTTGCACACGATTGCCGATGCTTTACACAGGGCAGGCGTGAGCATCGAAGTCGCTCGAATCGCCACGGAAGGGAACCGCGCTACCGATGCCTTCTACCTGCGTGACCTCGCCGGCCGGCTTGGAAAGGCCAGCGGCAAAATTATGGACGCATCGCGGCGGGAGGCCGTCGTAGAAGCCGTCCAGACGGCGATCGCTTCCCTCGCGGGAGGGGGCTGAGCCATTTCCCCAGCGGTCCCGGACGGTTGGCAGCTTGCGGGGCTGCGCTCGCCGACCTAGCTTCCGTTCGTCAATGTGAGGTGCACGACATCCAACGTGCGCAAAGGTAGGTGCAAGTGGCAGGTCGGTTGCAGAGCAAGTCGCGTGGGGCGGGACGACGGAAGGATGGCAATCGGACGGGCAAGCGGCCGGCATCCAAATTGAAAATGCCGCGACGCCAGGGGGGGATGACCGTCCGCGAGGCGGGACGGCTGGGGGGCCTGATCGGCGGCCGGAAGGGTGGCCTGACCGTGAAGGCCGAGCGGGGGATCGAGTTCTACCAGGAGATCGGAAAGCTCGGCGGGCAGCGCGTGCGCGATTTGATCGCGGCGGGGCGCAAAGCCGAGCGGGGTCCTCGCCGGGGGTCGGCGCGGCGCGGACATAACCAGTTTGCTCCGGAACGGGGCGTGTGAGGGGGGCGGGAATGGCTGATGAGAGCACGGGCAAGAAGAAGGGCTCGATGAGCGTATCGGAGGCGGGCCGCAAGGGAGGCCAGACGGTGCGCGACAAATACGGGCATTCCTTCTATGAGGAGATTGGCCGCAAGGGCGGAGAAACGGTGAAGGCGGAGCGCGGCCGGGCCTTCTACGAGCAGATCGGCAAGAAGGGCGGCGACACGGTCAAGGCCGAGCGGGGGGCCGGCTTCTACGAGCAGATTGGCAAGAAGGGCGGCGAGGCGGTGAAGGCAGAGCGCGGCACGCCCTTCTACGAGGAGATCGGCAAGAAGGGCGGGCATCGCGTCCGGACGCTGATCGAGGAGGGCAAGAAGGCGGCAAGCGAGAGCGCCAGGTCCTCCGAGGACAAGACGCCGGCGCCGGGCGGCGAGGTCGTGCCGGAGCCCGCGCAGGAGTAGCTGCGGGAAAGGAACGTTAGATGATCAAGACCCGCGGCAATGGAAAAGGCGGCATGACGGTCTCCGAAGCCGGCAGGAAAGGCGGCGAGCGCGTCCGCGACGAGCGGGGCGTCGAGTTCTACCAGGAGATCGGCCGCAAGGGTGGTGAGCTCGGGGGGAGAAAGGGCGGTGAGGCCGTCCGCGACAAGTACGGTCCCTCGTTCTACGAGGAGATCGGCCGCAAGGGCGGCCAGAAGGTCCGCGAGCTCATCGAGCAGGGCAAGAAGCGCATCCTCTGATGCGCTTCTTGAAAACCGAAGGGGCCGAAGGGGGACGGGAGGGGGGTTCCTTCCAACCACCGGAGGCAGGGAAATGGCGGAGGAGAAGAAGGGCGGAATGACCGTGGCCGAGGCCGGACGCAAAGGCGGCGTAAAAGTCGCCCAGGAGCGCGGCCGTGCGTTCTACGAACAGATCGGCCGCAAGGGCGGCGAGACGGTGAAGGCGGAGCGCGGGCACGAGTTCTACGAGCAGATCGGCAAGAAGGGCGGCGAGTCCGTCCGTGCCGCGCGCGGTCCGGAGTTCTACTCCCAGATCGGTCACAAGGGCGGGCAGAAGGTCCGCGAGCTGATCGAGCAGGGGAAGAGAATGGCCCGCGAGGCCGCCGCCAAGAAGGAAGGCGGCCTGGACGAGATGGGCAACTTGAAGGGTGGCCGGCGCGACGAAGAATGACGGAACAGCCTACAACGTAGCCGCAAACCCGCGCCTTCGGCGCGGGAGCGGCTAGCTTCCGGGGGTTCTCTGACGGAGGCGGCGGCCCGCGAGGGCCCCGCCTCCGCGTGCTTCGGCGGTTTTCTGCCGAATTTTTGCGCTGATGCGCGCGGCGGCGGAACATGGACCGCGTGGCGAAGCGCGCTCCCATCCAGCCCGTCGACCCGCGGCATCCGCAGCCGCGTCACATCCAGCGCGCCAAAACCGTGCTGCAGGACGGCGGGATCGTCTCCTACCCCACCGATACCTACTACGCGCTCGGCTGCGATGCGTTCCAGAAAAAGGCGATGGAGCGCCTCGCCCTCTTGAAGCGCCGCGACGGGAAGAAGCCGTTCGCGTTTCTCTGCGCGGACCTCGGGGACGTTGCGAAGTACGCGATCGTCTCCAACGAGAGTTTCCGCCTGATGCGGCGGCTCTTGCCCGGTCCGTACACCATCGTGCTCGATGCGACCAGGCTCGTGCCGCGCACGGCGCTCACCCGGCAGCGGCAGGTGGGAGTGCGCGTGCCCGATGCTCCGGTGGCCACCGCGCTGGTTCGCGCGCTTGGACATCCGCTGGCGACCACCAGCGCCGCGCTCCCCGATCAGGAGCCGCTGACCGACGCGGCCGACATCCAGGAGCATCTCGGTCACGGAATCGACCTGATCCTCGACGGCGGCGTGACGCTGAACGAGCCCTCTACCGTGCTCGATCTGACCGGTCCGGCCCCGGTCGTGCTGCGCGAAGGCAAAGGCCGGCTCGAAGGAGTGGTGGCGTGACCGAAGCGGTGCACAACGCGCCCTCGGCGCTGGACGAAGCCGTGGATCGGTATCTGGCGCACCTGCGCGTCGAGCGCGGGCTGCTCGACGCGACCCTCGAGGCCTACGCTCGCGACCTGCGCGAATACGTGGACTGGCTCTCGGCGAGCGGGATCGCGCGGCTGTCGGAGGTGACGGAGCCCACCGTCCTCCAGCACCTCGGCGCTCTCCAGATTCGCGGCCTCTCGCGCGCGTCGCAGGCGCGGCACCTGGCCGCGGTGCGGGGCCTGCACAAGTTCGCGAACGCCGAGGGCCTCGCGCCCAGCGATCCCTCGGAGGGAGTGGAAGCCACCCGCGGGTCGCGCCCCCTGCCGCATTTTCTCGGAATCGACGACGTCGACCGGCTGCTCGCGCAGCCCACTTCCTCGACGGCGACCGGCGCACGTGACAAGGCGATGCTGGAAGTGCTCTACGCGAGCGGGCTGCGCGTCTCGGAGCTGGTCGGGCTTCCCCTCGGCGGCATCGACTCCATGATCGGCGTGGTACGGGTGCGCGGCAAGGGCGGCAAGGAACGCATCGTTCCCGTCGGCGCTCGCGCCCGCGAGGCGCTCGACGTCTATCTCGGGGGGCCGCGCCAGAAGCTGCTCGGGACTCGCCACTCCTCCGACCTCTTCGTCACCCCGCGCGGCGGCCACATGACCCGGCAGGGATTCTGGAAGCTGCTCGGCAGATACGCGCGCGCGGCAGGCATCGAGCAGCGCGTCTACCCGCACACGCTGCGCCACAGCTTCGCCACCCATCTGCTCGAGCGCGGCGCCGACCTGCGCGCCGTGCAGGCGATGCTCGGCCACGCGGACATCGCGACGACGCAGATCTACACGCATGTGGACCGCGAGCGCCTCAAGGCGGTCATCGCCAAGCACCCCCGGGCATAAGCCGCGGTTTTCATGGCCTGACCCCCGGGCGATCCGCTACAGTCCGGGCCACGCGCGGCGTGAGCCGCCCGGACGAGCAGCCCCGAAATGAGCGAAGCCGCCCAGAAGCCCCCACAGCGCCAGCCGCGCCGCGTCGTCTCCGGCATGCGCCCCACCGGGCGCCTCCATCTCGGCCACTACCATGGCGCCGTGAAGAACTGGATCGAGATCAGCCGGAAGGCGGAATGCTTCTTCTTCTCCGCCGATTGGCATGCGCTCACCAGCGAGTACAAGGACACGTCCGGGATCGGCGAGGCGCAGCGCGAGATGTTCGCCGACTGGGTCGCCGCCGGGCTCGATCCCGAGCGCTGCACGCTGTTCATCCAGAGCCACGTCAAGCAGCACGCAGAGCTCTATCTGCTCCTGGCGATGGTCGCGCCGCTCGGGTGGCTCGAGCGCGTGCCTACGTACAAGGAGCAGCAGGAGCAGCTCAAGGAGAAGGACCTCAATACCTACGGGTTCCTCGGATACCCGCTGCTGCAGACCGCGGACGTGGCGCTCTACGGCGCCGACGCGGTGCCGGTGGGACAGGACCAGGTCTCACACCTCGAGCTCGCCCGCGAGATCGTGCGCAAGTTCAACTTCCACTTCGGCTCCCCGCAGAAGCCGGTGCTGGTCGAGCCGCACCCGTATCTCACCGACGTTCCGAAGATCCTCGGGCTCGACGGCCGCAAGATGAGCAAGAGCTACGGCAACGCCGTCGAGCTGGGCGAAGATCCGGAGAGCGCCCGCAAGCGGGTCATGGTGGCGGTCACCGATCCGGCGCGGAAGCGGCGCCACGATCCCGGCCATCCCGAGGTCTGTCCCATCTACTGGCTGCACCGCGCCTACAGCACTCCGGAGCGGGTCGAGCTGGTCGATCGGGAATGCCGCAGCGCGGGCATCGGCTGCGTCGACTGCAAGAAGATGCTGCTGGAAAGCCTCCTTCCCGCGCTGGAGAAGCACCGCTCCGCGCGAGCCGAGCTGGACCAGACGCCGGGCCGCATCGAAGAGCTGGTGCAGCTCGGAACCCGCAAGGCCACCGCGGTGGCGGAACAGACCATGGCCGCGGTGCGCGACGCGGTGAAGCTGACATGATGGAGGTGCAGGCCGCCCAGAACGGCGCTTTCGCCGTCGAGCTGCCCGTCTTCGAAGGGCCGCTGGATCTGCTGCTCTCGCTCATCCAGGACCACAAGCTCGACATCTTCGACATCCCCATCAGCTTCGTCACCGACCGCTACCTCGAGTACATGAACGCGGCGCAGGCGCTGAACATCGATCTGGCGGCCGAGTACCTCCTGATGGCGGCGACGCTCGCGCACATCAAGTCGCGCATGCTGCTGCCGCGCGAGGAGGCGGCGGACGCTCCCGAAGGGGAGCTCGGGCCGGATCCGCGCGAGGAGCTGGTCCGCAGGCTGCTCGAGTATCAGAAGTACAAGGACGTCGCGCTACGGATCGGCGCGCTCCCGCAGCTCGGTCGCGACGTGTTCGTGCGCCGCGCCAAGGAGGACCTGCCCCTCGCCGCGGGCGCAGTCGCGTACCTGAGGCCGCCCGATCTCTCCGTCTACCGCCTGATCGAGCTGATGGACCGGGTGCTCAAAGAGCGGAAGATCGAGATCCCGCACGAAGTGTTCATCGAGCGCCTCTCGATCGGCGATCGGATCTCGGTGATCACCGATCGGCTGCGCGATCTCGATCGCATCACCTTCACCTCGCTGTTCGCCGATCTGGGCGATCGCGACCGCCATCGCATCGTTCCCACCTTCCTCGCCCTGCTGGAGATGGCGAGGCTGAAGCTGATCCGCGTCCACCAGCCCGAACGTCACGCCGAGATCTACATCGGGCGGACGGAGGCGCTCCTCACCTCGTCCGCGGAAGGAGCGTCGCTTGACTACCGAGGGTGAGAAGCAGCCGGATCTGCCGATCTCCGAGCTCGCGTCGCCGGACGCGGAGGGCGCCGTCGAGCGGGCGGGCGCCGGGGACGAGCCGGGCGAGGAGGCGGCGCGCACCGAGCTGCAGCAGTTGAAGGAGGCAGCCCGATTCGCGACCCCCGAGCGGGCAGCGATGGTCGTGGAGGCGCTCCTCTTCGCAGCGGAGAAGCCGCTCGATCTCGCCATGCTGGAGGAAGCGACGCAGTTCTCCCGGGAGCTGCTCGAAAGCGCGCTGGCGTCGCTGCAGAGCGCGTATGCCGCGGGAAGCCGGGGAGTGATCCTCGTCGATCTCGGCGGACGGTGGCAGCTGCGGACCGAGCCCCAGGTGGCCATGTACGTGCGCCGCATGCTGCAGGTGAAGCCGCTGCGCCTCACCCGGGCCGCGCTGGAAACGCTGGCGATCATCGCCTACCGGCAGCCGATCACGCGGCCGGAGATGGAGGACCTCCGGGGCGTCGATTGCGGCGCGGTGACCAAGGCCCTCCTGGAGCGGAAGCTGATCCGCATCCTGGGAAAGAAGGACGAGCCAGGCCGGCCGCTCATCTTCGGCACCACCAAGGAGTTCCTCGAGCTGTTCAACCTCCGCGACCTGACCCAGCTCCCCACGCTGCGCGAGTTCCAGGAGCTGTCGGAGGAGTCGCGCAAGATCGTCGAGGACGAAGCGCCGCGGCCTGTGGCGGCGGGCCTCGCGGATCTGGCGCAGGATCCGGCGGCCGAAGAGCGGATGATCCAGTCGACTGCCGAGAGCGAGAGCGCGCTCGAGCAGCTGGAAAACGCCATCGACCGCGCCGACGAGTCGTCGAAGAGCACGGCGACGGTGCTGGCGCCGCCGCCGGTTCCAGAGCCGCCGAAGGCTGAGTAGATGAGCGCCGAGAGGCTGCAGAAGATCCTCGCTCACGCGGGCGTCGCCTCGCGGCGCAAGGCCGAGGAGCTGATCGAGGCCGGACACGTCAGCGTCAACGGCAAGGTGGTGCGGGAGCTGGGCAGCAAGGCGGATCTGGATCAGGACCTCATCCAGGTCGACGGCCGCACCATTCGCGAGACGCAGGACAAGGTCTACTACGTGCTCTACAAGCCGGCGGGCTGCGTGACGACGCTGAGCGATCCGGAGAATCGCCCGACCATCAAGGCGTACCTCGAGGAGATCCCCGAGCGCGTGTATCCGGTCGGGAGGCTGGACTACGACGTCGAGGGAGCGCTGATCGTCACCAACGACGGCGATCTCGCCTTCTCGATGATGCATCCGCGGTTCGGCGTCCGCCGCACCTACCTGGCGAAAGTGCACGGCGTTCCGGCGGCGGAGCAGCTCGAGCGACTCCGCCGCGGAGTGAGACTGGAGGACGGCCGCGCCCGCGCGCTGGAGGCCGACCTGCACTCGCGCACGCCGAAGAACACCTGGGTGCGGGTGGTCGTGGCGGAGGGCCGGCAACACCTCGTCAAGAGGCTGATGGAAGCGGTGGGCGCGCCTGTGCAGAAGCTGCACCGGGCGGACTACGGCGGCATCGGGGTGGGGGGCATGCGACCCGGCGAAGTGCGCGAACTGACTCGCGCGGAAGTGCAGTCGCTGCGCGCCCAGGCGGGAAAGAAGGCCGAGGCGAGCGACCGTCGTGCGCCGGTAGCGCTCCCCGCCCGGCGGCACGGCCATGGGCCGCCGAGCCCAGGGGGTAGGACGCGCCGCGGCCGCCACAGCAGGCGCTGAACCTGACAGGCCCCCGCAAGCAAGGTTAGAAAGGGGGCGGATGGCGAAAAAGCCGCAGATCGACATCCGCGGGCTGAAGGACGAGGTCGCCGAGCACCTCAAGAAGTCGAGGTGGGAGAAGGCGGCCGAGGTCCTCGAGCAGCTCGTCGCCCTGGAGCCCAAGGACATGGCCCAGCGGCTCAGGCTGGGCGAAACATACCGCCGGATGGATCAGCCACAACTGGCCATCCAGGCCTACCAGCACGCGGCGAAATTCTTCGGGGACGAAGGCCAGCTGATCAAGGCCATCGGGGCGGTCAAGATCATCCTGGAGATCGATCCGCGCAACGCCGAGGCGCAGAGGCAGCTCGCGGCGATGAACGAGCGCCGGATCGGGAAGGTGTCGCTGGGGCGGACCGGCCTGAAGAAGGCACCGCCGCCGGCGCCTCGCCCCGCCGCCGCGAAGCCCGTGACCGCCCCGCAGTCAGCCCGGGTCGTCGACACGACGGGACACATCGAGCTGCCGGAGATCGGAGACGACGAGCCGCTCGAGCTCGACCATGGGATGGCGGCCACGCCGCCTCCGCGCGGTCGCCCGCAGACATTGAGCAGCCGCGCGCAGGCCTTGAGCGGCGGCGTGGCATTGAGCGGCGGCGAGCTGGAAGCGGAGATCCCCGACGAGCCTCCTCCGCCGCCTCCGCGCGGCAAGCAGCGCGCGATCGCTCCGCTGGCGCCCCAGCCGCAGGCGGGGATCGATCTCGATCCGCTTCTGCCGCCGCCGCAGGCGGAGGCGCTGCCCGATGACGCCATCCTCACCCTCCAGGCGGAGGACCTGGTCGCAGCGCCGCACGACGAAGAGGTCATCTCGGGCGAGGAGTTCGTACGCCAGACAGGTCCCATCGCGGACCTGCTTTCCAGCGGCGTCGAAGAGGAAGTCGAGCTGCTCTCCATCACCGCCGACGAGGAGTTGGCAGGTGCGAGGCCTACCGCCGCGCCTGCCGTGTCCGCCGAGGACGAGGACTTCGATCGCGCTTTCGGCAACATCGCCGCCCCGCCCGAAGAGCGCGCGTCGAAGATGAACGCGAAGAAGGTGCCGCTGTTCGACGACCTTCCGCAGGACGCCTTCGTCGCCCTGGTGAACCGGCTGAGCTACCACCGCCACGTTCCCGGCCAGATCATCATTCGCGAGGGCGACCCCGGACGGAGCTTTTTCATCATCGTCGAAGGGAGGGTCCGGGTCTGCAAGAGCGCCCCCGACGGGAAGGAGCTCACGCTCGCGCACCTCGGCGAGGGCGCGTTCTTCGGCGAGATGGCGCTGCTCTCGGGCGCGCCGCGCACGGCGAACGTCATCTCGGAGGAGGACACCGAGGTCCTCGAGGTGACCGACAACATGCTGCGCGAGCTGGCCGGCAAGTATCCCCAGGTGATCTCGTCGCTGAAGAACTTCTATCGGCAGCGGCTCCTGAACAACGTGATGGCCATTTCGCCGTTGTTCAAGGACTTCGATCCCTCGCAGCGCAAGGCCATCGTGGAGAAGTTCCGCATGCGTCAGGCTGCTCCACAGGAGAAGATCATCGTCGAGGGGAAGAGCTCGGACGGCCTCTATGTGGTGCTCCACGGCATCGTGGAGGTCTCCACCCAGCAGCGACAGGTGGCGGTCCTCAAGGAAGGCGAGATCTTCGGGGAGATGTCGCTCCTCACCCGGGAGCCGGCCGCCGCGACCGTGAGCGCACAGACCAATTCCATCCTCCTGCGACTCCCGCGGGACAGCTTCCAGGAGCTGGTGGTCACGCATCCGCAGATCCTCGCGCTGGTGAGCGAGCTGACGGAGAAGCGCCGCAGCGCCATCGAGGCGATCCTCGAGGGCCAGGGCGAAGGCCACGACGGAATGAGCTTCGTCTAGGCGCGCCCGCCGCAGGCGGGTTAGCGCCTACGCAGTTTCTGGCTGTTTCCGCGAAGGCGGAAACAGCCTTGAAAAGGCTATTTCCTCGCCGCGCGTTGCCCGAGCTCGCCGCGGCGGACGACGCCCTTGTCCTGGAGCAGGTCGACCAGCGCGCGGAAGGCGCGGCTCTGGGCGTTGATCGTCCGCTCCAACCGGATGATCAGCGCCTTCAGCTCCTCCAGCGCGTTCTGCGACGCGCCGTCCGGAGCGATGATCGCGATCTGATCCTCGTCGTCCGGCTCCAGCATCGCTTCCGGAAACTCCGCCTCGGCCGTGCGGTCCGGCACCGATCGCGGCCGCGGCGCGCCCAGCGGGATGTCGGGAATCGCCGAGAGCGGCTCGCCGAGGCGCGGGCGCGGGACCCGCTCGCCGAAGTAATACCTGCGCATCGCGCGCTCGATGCTGCTCATCGAGGCGAGTGCCGGCTCCAGCGCGTAACCGCAGATCCGCGCCACTTCCTGCAGGGCCTGCCGATCGGGCTCCGCCGTGGCGACGCGCAGGACGCGCTCGCGCTCGTTCACTTCGAGGGGAAAAACGCCGTACCGCTCGCAGGCGTCGACCGGCAAGCAGCGCAGGGCGCGGGAAGGAACCTCGGTGCCGTCGAGGTCGACGACGTCGAGCCCGAGCTGCTCGGAGAGGGCGATCATCAAGTCGTCCTCGCTGACGTAGCCGAGATCGACAAGCGTCTGCCCCAGCTTCCCGCCGAAAGCGCGCTGGTCGCTGAGGGCGGCGATCAGCTTCTCCGAGTCGATCACTCCGCGCGAGATGAGGATGTCGCCGAGCTTCCCGCTCATCGCTTTTCCTCCGCGATGCGCACCGGCTCCCAGGCGGCCTTGCGCCCGTGCACGGTCAACAGCGCCGCCTGGCCTGCCACGGTCGAGCCGTCGGCCATCGGCCAGGGCGTCCGGTCCGCGGCGCCCGGGTTCAGGTAGAGCTGCGCAACCTCGGTCTTCGGTGGCACCGGGGCGCCGCGCCCGTCGACGGCGCGACCGCCGGATTCCCAAACCTGTCCGAAGATGCCGAACTGCGCCTTTTGCAGGAGCTGCGAGAGCCGGGGGTCGCCAAGATTCTGGCCGTCGCTGACGTCGAGCGCGCGCACGTCCTGCCCGCGCGGCGGAATCGATGCCACGAAGATCGCGGGAGCGGTGACGCGGTCCAGGGCGGCGGAAACCGCTTCGATGTCCTTCTGCACGTACACGCAGGCGCCCTCGGAGTGCAGCTGACGCCGCTCGAACGCTCCGGGGAGGCCGACGACGGTCGCATCTCCCAGATCGGCGATCCGCGTATGGGAGAGGTCGACGATGCGCGAGCCTTTCTTGCGCAGCTCGGCCTCGACCGCATCGAGCTCGGAGCGCACCTCGCGGTTGCCCGCGATGGCAAGGACGGGGAGCCCGCTCTCCGCCAGGGATCCGAGAAGGGTCTCCTGTTCGTCCGGATTGTCGCCCAGGTCGCCGTCGGCGATCAGCGCCTCGGCACCTCGCCGTTTCAGCTCGGCGACGAGCTTGCGGATGAAGGCGACGTTCTCCTCGTCCGCATCCTTCAGGCCAGCCAGCACGCCGATCTTCAGCTCACCGGTCGCGGTCCGGAGCTTCTCGCGCGCGCCGGGAGCATCGAAGGGCGCCGCGCAGGCCGGGTCGCTCCGCAGCGCCGACACCTGCCGTCCCGGAACAGGCGTCGTCGGCGGCGCAACAGGAGCGACCACCTTCTCGCGACATGCCATCATCGCAAGGAGGATCAATCCGGAGATTCTGGAGCGCATCCACGCGCAGTTTCGGCGCTCTACGGCTTCAGATCAATGAAGGTTTTTGGTTTTCAGGCAGTGTGGGGTGGGAGGGCGCGGCCGAAGCGCGAACCGACTGCGGCGCCCAGGGCGAAGAACTGCAACAGCGCGAGGATGGAGACGCCCAGCCAGGGAACGAAGGCAACGAGGAGCAGCACTGCCATTCCCATTCCGAGCGCGGCAGGAGCCACGAACCGCTGGCCGGGGCCTGCGGGCAGGGACTCGCCGATTCGCAGGGCGAACGAAGACAGCCCCATCACGATGCTGAGGAAGATGATCACCGGAAGCAACGGGATCAGCGGAATCCCGACGATGCTGATCGCGAGCAGCACGATGAGCGGGAGAAGCAGCAGCCAGCAGAGGAAGCCGACGGTGAAGCTGCGCACCGGGCTTTCGAACATGGCAAACCCGACGTTGCGGATCCGCTCCGGCCACATCCGCAGGACCACGAGCCCGATCAGGTATATGAGCGCGAACAACGCGATCGTGGGGAAGAACCCGAACGGCCCAAGTCCGGTCCGCCATCCCCGATGACGGGAGCCGGAAAGCATCTTCCCGAGCCCTACCTGGACGTGCTCGCCCATCACCTGGCCGCCGCGCTCCACGTCGACGGATCCGAGCACCGCCACCGCCTGGCCCATCACCAGCGCGCCCTGGTTGACGGTGACGCTGCCGCCAACGGCGACCGCATCGCCCTGGACCACGCTGCCGGGTTCCAACTCGATGGAACCGCCCACGCAGACGACGTCGCCTTGGACGATCTGCCCTTGCTGGACAGCGATGTCGCCTTGGAACACGCGGACCACGTCGCGGCTGTTCCGCTTGCCGCCTTTCACGATGCCCCGATGCTCGCCGAGCACGCGCTGCCGCGATGACATCTTCTCGATCAGCATCCCGGCGGCGCCGCCAGCGTCGGGCGTGGCCACCACCACCAGCTTGTCGTTCTTGAGGACGCCCATCGCGCCGCTCTGCTTCAGCACCTGGCGCAGCGCCTCGCGCGGATCGGCGTCCTGGATGTCGACGTCGATGCGATCCTTGGGAGACCCCACCAGGGTCATCGTCCAGCCCGCGGTCTCCGCGATGCGGTGCAGCAGTTGCGCCGTGGGGACGTTGCGGCCTTTCTCCGTGAAGTGGGGAAGCTCACGCGCGCTTTGGGGGGAGAACCTCTTGACGCGCGGAGGTACCGGCGGGACCGGCGGAACGGGAGGGACCGGCGGAACGGGAGGCAGGACTTCCAGGTCGTCGGAATCCGCTTCCGCGTCGGCTTCCGCTTCCGCGTCTCCGGAGGCTTCCTCGTCAGGGCTGGTGACGTGGACGGTGAGCACGCGGTCCGCGATCCGGCCTACCACCCGTCCGACGGCACGGTCTCCGAAATGCTCGACAAAGAACCCGCCGTGGGCCAGGAGAACGCTGAGCAAAAGTCCGGTCATCGATCAGGACTTCGCGGCAATGCGCGCGTAGGCCGGCTTGAGCGTCCGCGAGAGGGCGGTGAGCACCACGGCCAGGAACACGAAAGCGCCGATCCCGAGCGGCACGCGGACGGCGTCGAAGACCGGGCTCAGCGCGACCCAGATGGTGCGAGCCGCGGAAACGCCGTCGATCAGATGATTGACCTGGGCGTTCAGGGCCCACCCCACGATGGCGAAGAGGGCGAGCGCGAACGCCGGGATGGCGGCGAGCAGCGTGTGGCGGCGGGTGACGAGCTGCGCCTCGCGCATTTCCACGGCGGCGAGGACGGTGGCGGTGAAGTCTGCCGGCACCTCGGGGTCCGTCAGCGCGGAGAGCCGGGTGGTGAGCGCAGAGTAGACGGACAGCTCCGCGCCGCACTGCTCGCAAGCGTCGCAGTGCTCACGCGCGGCGAAGCCCTCGGGCCCGCGCAGCGTGCCGTCGGCAAGCGACTGGAGCTGATTGTCGGTGAGGTGATTCATGAGAGGTGCTCCGACAGCTGCGCCTTCAGCTCCTTGCGCGCGCGGTGCAACCAGGTCATGACGGTGCCCATCGGCACCCCCAGCGCCTGCGCGATCTCGACGTAGCTTTTATGCTGGATGTGAAAGAGCGCAATCACCTCGCGGTAGCGCGGCGGCAGCGCGGCGACGGCGCGCTCCAGGTCGCGCTGCGCTTCCTCTTCCTGGACCCGCTGCTCGCCGGAGACGGCGAAGTGGTCGGGAAGCTCCGGAGCGACGCCGGTCTCGGGTCCCTCGTCGCTCCGGCCTTCCGCGGCCAGCGTCAGCATCGGCCGGCGGCGGCGGAGGAGATCGATGCAGTGGTTCCGCGCGATTCGCAGGACCCAGGCGGCGAAGGGCTGGCGCGGATCGAAATCGCGGATGCCGGTGTAGGCGCGGACGAACGCCTCCTGGGCAGCGTCGCGCGCCTCTTCGCCTCCGCCGAGGAGCCGGAAGCAGAGACCGTGGATGGACTGCTTGTGCTTCTCCACCAGGCGCGCAAACGCGGCCTTGTCACCGCCGGCGGCGGCGCGCGCCCACTCCGCCTCGTCGGCGGGGCAGGCGGAGCGGACCAGCTCAGTTCCGGGCGCCAAGGTCAAGGGCAAGGGAAGCGCGAGTGCCGTGTCCACAGGGCCTTCTACGGCCGTCAGGAGGGGAGTATTTCACTTCAGAAGTAACCCCGCTCGACCAGCAGGCAACCGACCCCCACCGCCAGCGGGATGAAGGTGCATAACGCACCCAGCCAGAGGAAGCGCAAGAACGGGATTTTCCCTTTGTCTCCCGCAAGTTCGAGGACGATCAGGTTCGCGACCGAGGCCACGGGAGTGAGGTTGCCGGCGAGCGTCGAGACCAGCGCGAGCGACAGCCAGCCGAGATGCGGATCGGCGAGCTTCCGCACCCACTGCGCCGCGAGGAGAACGAAGGGCACGTTGCTGACGATCTGGCAGGCGGCCACGGTGAACACTCCGAAGCGGACCGTCTGCTGCGTCGCGTCAGAGCCGAGCGCGGGCGCAAGAGCCGAATGGATACGCTCGGCGATCCCTGCCTGGGCAACGCCGTGGGTGACCACGAAGAGTCCGGCGAAGAACAGCAAGAGGGTCCCGTCGACCTGCGCGAACATTTCCTTCGGCGGCTGGCGGGAGAGCGCGAGCAGGAGCGCGGCTCCCGTCATCGCGGTCCAGGCGAGGTCGTACCCGAGCAGGAAGCCGGCGAGAACGAACGCGAGTCCGGCGGTGCAGAGCAGCGCCAGCTTTCGATCGAGCGGCGGCGCCGGCACGTCGACGGAGATGCGCTTCCAGGAAAGGTCCCGCCGGAACGCGACCAGCAGCACAGCGAGAACGGCGGCGAGCGAGAGCAGCGCCGGGAGCAGCAGCGCTTTGCTGAACTGCGCGTAGGAAATGCCGCTCAGGGTGCCGATCAGCATGTTCTGCGGATTGCCGGTGAGCGTCGCGACGGATCCTGCGTTGGACGAAAACGCAAGCCCGAGCAAATAGGGGAGCGCGGGAAGGGCCGCCGCCTCGACGAGGGCGACCACCAACGGCGTGCACATCACGCAGACGGTATCGTTCACCAGCAGCGCCGAGAGCGTTCCCGCGACCAGCACGAGCACCGCGAGCAGCGCGCGGGGACCGTGCGCGCGGCGCAGCGCGACCCAGGCGATCCAGCGAAAGATTCCTGCGCGCGCCATCACGCTGGTGATCACCATCATGCCGAGCAGCAGGACGAGCGTGTCCCAGGAGATCGCGTCCCGGTAGACCTGTGCCGGCGTGAGGACGCCGAGCGCGACCATCGCCACCCCGCCGGCGACTGCTCCTCCGGGCCGATCGAGCTTCAGGAACGGCAGCTCCGCGCCGGCGAGGAACAGGTACGTCGCGACGAAGATGATCAGCGCTGCGAGCACCTCGCGTAGCTGAACCATGTGTGCGAAGAATGGGCAATGTTTCCGACGTACCCGGACCTGGCGGGGCGGACGGCGCTGGTCACCGGCGCCTCCAGCGGCATCGGCCGCGGCATCGCCGAGGCGCTGGTGGCGCAGGGCGCGCGCGTCGCGGCGCACCACCGGACGCACGAGCCGCCTGCCAGAACGTTCGCCGTGCGTGCCGATCTCGGCACCGAGCAGGGCTGCGTCGATGCTGTCCGCGCCGCCCGCGAGAAGCTCGGCGAGGTGAACCTGCTCGTGCACTCGGCCGGCATCTACAACGGGGGCGCGATCGGCAGGATCCAGGCGGTGACGCTCGAGGAGATGTTTCGCGTCAACGTGTTCTCGGCTTTCTACCTGGTGCGCGAGCTGCTCCCGGCCGGCCTGAAGAACGTCGTCTTCATCGGCAGCACCGCCGGACAACGCGGCGAGCCCGGCCACTCGCACTACGCCGCGTCGAAAGGCGCGCTGCAGTCGATGATGATGTCCATCGCCGTCGAGCTGGCGCCGAAGGTGCGCGTCAACCTCGTGTCTCCCGGATGGGTGCGCACGCCGATGGCGGAGGATTCCCTGCGGCGGATCGGGCCCGCGCTGGTGCCGACGATCCCGAACCACCGGGTCGCGGAAGTGGACGACGTGGTCAACGCCGCGCTCTGGCTGGCGAGCGATGCCTCCTCGCACTGCATCGGACAGGATCTCTGCATCTCCGGCGGAGCGCTGTTGGTCGTTCCTCGGGGCCAGATGAGGCCGACGTGAGGCTCTCGTCCAAGGAGCTGCGCGTTCGCGCCGCGGAAGCCCGCCGGCACTACGCGCGCTGCGATCTCTGCGCCCATCTCTGCGGCGTCGATCGGACCTCGGCCCCTGCCGGCGTCTGCCAGGAGGACGACGGGCTTTCGCTCGCCGGCGCCGGGGTCCATTACGGAGAAGAGCCCGAGCTGGTTCCATCCGGGGTGGTCCTGATCGCAGGCTGCAACCTCGCCTGCCAGACCTGCGAGACCTGGTCGTTCTCGTTGGAGAGGCGCGACGCGGTGCGCGCTTCTCCCGCGCAGCTCGCCGCGATCCTCCTCGATCTGCAGAAGGCCGGGGCCGCGAACGCGAACTTCGTCACGCCCACGCATGTCCTGCCGGTGTTGCTGGAAGGGCTCGCAATCGCCGCAGAGCACGGCTTTTCGCTGCCCGTGGTGTGGAACTGCGGTGGATACGAGAGCGTCGAGGCGCTGCGGCTCCTGGACGGCGTCGTCGACGTCTATCTCCCCGACGCAAAATATGGTGACGATGCCGCGGCTTACGAGCTCTCGGGTTGTACCCGATACACCGCCGCCCTGGAGGCGTCGCTGCGCGAGATGCACCGGCAAACCAAGGTGATCGTGCGCCATCTCGTCCTGCCCGCCGGCGTGGCGGCACCGGAAAAGCTGATGCCGCGCATCGCCGCCGTGTCAAAGGCGATCTGCGTCAACGTCCTTTCGCAGTATCGTCCTCTGTATCGCGGCTCGCGCTTCCCGGTCATTGCCCGCGGAGTGACCGACCGGGAAGTTTCTGGCGCGATTGAAGCGGCCCGATCCGCCGGCCTGCGCCACATCCTGATGGACGGCAGGCCGGTTTGACGCCTTGTCGATTGCGCAAGGCGCGATAGAGTCCGTCTGAATGCGGGGCACGTTGGAGCTCGGCGAACGTCCGGCGCAGGCGGTGTTCGACGGTGCGATTGGCCTCGCGCTGGCGACGGGTGTTCCGCTGCGGCTGCGCGGTCCCTTGACCGACGCGGACCTGGCTCTGGCGGTAGCGGCGGTGAAGCTCGGCGGCGACGGCGAACCGGCGCGCGAGCAGCTCTCCGCCGAGGGCGAGATCGAGCTGACGCTGCCGCGTCCGCGCGCCGGGGTCCACCTGCTCGAGCTGCCGCATGCCGGCGCCGTCGCCCGCGCTCTCTGGACGCTCTCCTGGCCCCTTGCGCTCCTCGGCAAGCCGAGCGAGCTTCGCCTGCGCGGACCGAACCACGGCGAGGGCGCTCCCACCTTCCACGATCTGCGGCTCGGATGGGCGCCGTGTGCGGCGCGCTTCGGTCTGAAGATCCGCCTGGAGCTTACCCAGGCAGGATTCGGGACCGACGAAGGCGAGATCGTCGCGTTGCTCGATCCCGCGCCCGCGCTCACCGCATTCCGCGCGGTGCATCGCGGAATTCTCCGCCAGGTCACCGTGGTGGCGGCCGTGGGTGGCGGACGCTACGAGGCGGCGCAGGAAGCGGCGCAGCAGGTCGTGCGCGCGATGCGGCGCCGGGGCGTCATCGCCGAGGCGGAGCGGGTCCCGTTGCCCCTGCCGTCGTCTTCGACGGCGCGCAGCCGCTGGGCCATCACGGCGACTGCGGAGTTCGAGAACAGCGTGGTCACCGTTTCCGCGCTCGGTCAGGCGCCGGCGCTGGTTGGACCGGAGCAGGGCGACCGGGTCGCGGAGCGGCTGTCGCGCTTCCTCGAGCGGCGCGGGGCGCTGGACTCCGTGATGGCGGAGAGGCTGCTGCTTCCCGCAGTTCTCTGCGCCGGAGGATTGGGCGCCCGCGCCGGAACGCCGCCGAGCTGTCATTACACGACCAGCGAGGTGACCGGCTCGCTGCTGCAGCTCGCCACCACGGTGCGCCAGGCGCTGCCGGTGCGCGCCGTGGTGGACGGAGCCGAGGGAGAAGAGGGTGTGGTGGCGGTGGCGCCGCAGGCATGATCGCGCTGCTCTGCGCGGCGGTCTTCGATCTGATCCTCTCCGGCGGGCGCGTCGTCGACGGGACCGGGTCGCCGTGGTTCCGGGCGGACGTCGGGATCCGCGGCGACAGCATCGCCGCCGTCGGCGATCTTTCTCGGGAAAAGACGAAACGGCGGGTCGAGCTGCGGGATCTGGCGATCGCGCCCGGGTTCATAGATCTCCTCGGGCAGAGCGAGCTCAACGTGCTGATCGATCCCCGCGAGGAGTCGAAGGTCCGCCAGGGGATCACCACCGAGCTGACCGGCGAAGGCATCTCGCCGGCGCCGATGAATGCCGCCTGGATCCACGAGCAGGAGCCCTGGCTCCGCAAGTACAAGCTGAAGATCGACTGGACGGATCTTTCCGGATACTTCCGACGGCTGCGCAAGGCCCGCCCGAGCATCAACGAAGCGGTGCTGGTCGGCGCGGGGCAGGTGCGCGGGATCGTCCTCGGATTCAAGGACGTGCAGCCCGACGAGAAGCAGCTGGCGAGGATGCAGAGGCTGGTGCAGACAGCGATGCGGCAGGGCGCGTTCGGCGTCTCGACCGGCCTCATCTACCAGCCGGGAAGCTTCGCCCGTACTCCGGAGCTGATCGCCCTCGCCAAGGTGGCGGCGAAGCACCGCGGGATCTACGCGAGTCACATCCGGAGCGAGTCGAAGAGGATCGGCGACGCGCTCGACGAGGCGTTCACCATTGCCCGCGAGGCGCGAGTGCCGGTGGAGATCTGGCATCTCAAGGTCTCCGGGCGCGCCAACTGGGGCCGGATGAAGGAGGTCGTAGGCCGGATCGAGGCGGCGCGGGCAGCCGGGCTCGACGTCACCGCCGACATGTATCCCTGGATCGCGAGCGCGAACGGGCTGGACGCGACGATCCCGGACTGGGCGCACGAGGGCGGAGTGGACGCGATGTTGGCGCGCATCCGCGATCCGGCTCAGCGGGCGAAGATGATCGCGGAGATCGAGCCCGATCTCCACCCGGAGGACATCCTTCTGCTCTCCGCCGTCAACCCGGAGGTGAAGAAGCACGTCGGCAAGCGGCTGGACGCGGCTGCGCGCGATCTGGGAAAGACGCCTGCCGAGGCGCTCGTCGACCTCGTCGCGCTGGATCGGGCCTCCATCGGCGTGGCGCGCTTCGGCATGAGCGAGGACGACGTGAAGGTCGGCCTTTCGCAACCCTGGGTGGCCATGGACACCGACTACGGCGGGATGGGGATCGACGGTCCGTTCGCGGCCGAAGGAAGCGCCCATCCGCGCGCGTTCGCCAGCACCGCCCGGATCCTCGGCCACTACGCGCGCGACGAGCGCTTGTTCACGGTCGAGGAGGCGGTCCGGAAAATGACCTCCCTGCCGGCGCGCCGGCTGGGGCTGCAGGATCGCGGGTTGATCCGGGTGGGCATGAAGGCGGACCTGGTCGTGTTCGATCCCGCGACCATCCGGGATACCGCCACGTTCGAGAAACCGATGGCGTATCCGGAAGGTATTCCGTACGTGGCGGTGAACGGACGGCTCGTCCTCGACAACGGGAAGCGCACGAAGGAACGTCCCGGCCGGCCGCTCCTCCACTCGCCTTGACTTGACCCGGCGCGCCGCGCACATTCCGGCGCCCTATGGGCGTAACGGCGGAGCAGGTTCTTTCAGCGCTGAAGGATCTCAAGGACCCCTCGTCCGGCCGGCCGATGTCCGAGCTCGGGTACTTCAAGCATCCCGAGATGCTCGACGGCGGAGGCGTGCGGGTGCGCGTCGAGCTGCCGACGCCGGCCTCGCCGCACAAGGCGCGGATCGAGGAAGCGGTGCGGGCCATGCTCTCGCCGCTGCAGCTTCCGCGCGTGGAGGTGGCGTTCGGAGCGAACGTCCGCCCCTCGCCCGCCAAGCAGCACAATCCCAACGATCTCGTCCCTTCGGTGAAGAACGTCGTCCTGGTCGGCTCCGGCAAGGGCGGGGTGGGAAAGAGCACGGTCTCCGCCAACGTCGCCGTCGCGCTGGCGAATCTGGGGTGCAAGGTCGGCTTGCTGGACGCCGACATCTACGGCCCGTCGCTGCCTCTGATGATGGGCCTGTTCGGCGCGCGTCCGACCAGCGAAGACGGCAAGAGCGTCGTCCCGCTCACCGCGTTCGGTGTGAAGGTGATCAGCATCGGGTTCTTCGTCGATCCCGATCAGGCGATGATCTGGCGGGGCCCGATGCTGCACGGCGCCCTGGTGCAGTTGTTGCGCGACGTGCGCTGGGGTGACCTGGACTACCTGATCCTCGATCTGCCGCCCGGCACCGGCGACATCCAGCTCACCATCGCGCAACAGGTCAGCGTCAGCGGCGCGGTGGTAGTGACCACGCCGCAGGACGTGGCCCTGGCCGACGCCATCAAGGCGAAGACGATGTTCGACAAGGTGAACATCCCGGTGCTGGGGTTCGTGGAGAACATGAGCGGGTTCGTCTGTCCCCATTGCCACCATGAGACCGACATCTTTTCCAAGGGTGGCGCGGAGCAGGCCGCCGCCAAGCTGGGAGTGCCGTTCCTCGGGCGAGTTCCCATCAATCCGGCGATCCGTGTCGGAAGCGACGACGGGCGGCCCGTGGTCGCCGCCGACCCCGGTCTTCCCGAAGCCCAGGCGCTCACGCGGATCGCGCAGAACGTTGCCGACCGGGTCGCGCTCGCGAACATGACCGCGGTCCCGCGCGGGCAGAAACCTCTCGTGCAACTGGGGAAGAAAGCGTGAACAAGACCTCGCTGGTGCAGTGCGACGACCAGATCGTGGAGCAGGGCGGCTTCGCCTTCCGGCGAAAGCGGCTCGGCGCAGCCGCCGGTGGAAAGGGCATCGGCGCGAGCTGGTTCGAGTTGCAGCCGGGCCAGAAGGCATTTCCGTTCCATTTCCATCTCGCGAACGACGAGGCCGTGTTCGTCCTCGAGGGCGAAGGCACTCTGCGGTTGGGCGAGGAGGAGCATTCACTGCGCGCGGGGGACTACGTCACGTTTCCACCGGGGCCTCCGGGGCACCAGATCATCAACCGCTCGCAGGCCCCGTTGCGGTACCTCGCGATCTCCACCATGCGGGAACCCGAAGTAGCCGTCTATCCGGATTCGCGGAAGGTCGGCGTCCTGGCCCGCGGTCATGGGATCATGTCGGTGCACCGCCAAGGCGACGCCGTCGACTACTACGATGGCGAGAAGTGATGGGCGCGACGCATTTCGGAGGGCCGAGCATGCCGGAAGAGGATGACGATCTCCCACCCGAGGAGATGAAGAAGTTGTCCGGCATCGTTCCCGACATCGTGCGCCGCGCGGTCCTCACCGGCGTGGGTGCGTTGTTCATGACCGAGGAGGGGATCCGCAACCTCGTCGGCGACATGAAGATGCCCAAGGACGCCCTGGCCTTCCTCATCGCCCAGGCGGACAAGACGCGCAGCGAGGTAGCGCGGGTGGTCACGCACGAAGTCCGCCGGTTCCTGGAGAGCGAGACGCTGCGCCGGGAGATCTGGAAGCTGCTCAACGGCGTCACGCTGGAGGTGAACGCCACCATCCAGCTCAAGCCGAGCGGCGATGCGGCGCTGAAGGCGAAGGTGAAATCGAGGAAGAAGGAGCCCGAAGGAGGCGATGCGTAAGCTCGCTCCGCGCCTGCTCTTCCTTGCGGTGTTGGGTGGCGGCCTTCTGTTGTGGTCACAGCTCCGGCGCCCGCGCGACCTCAGGCTGGCCGTTGACCTGACAGCGGTGATGCCAGGCGACGTCACTGAAGTCGACGTGATCGTCCGCCGCGGCGGTCACGCGTTGGCGCGGCATGAAGTTCGGTATGGAGCGGAAGGCGCGCCGGCGACCGTGGAGCTCATCGTCCACGCGGCGCCCGGCGAAGCGGAGGTGGAGACGAACCTCGCGTACGCGAAGCAGCCTTCGAGGCGCAGCGTGGCGCGAGTGCAGCTGGCGACGGAGTCGCCAGCGCGGGTGCGGGCGGAGTAACGCGTCAAGCTGCGGCGCTGAGGACGTCCGAGAAATCGGCCGTTTCGCGGATTGTGCGCCAGCGTTGCAGCCACGGCGACCTCACCCGGGCGCGCCGCCAGCCGGTGCGGATCAGCCATGTCTTGGGCTTTGCGAGAACTCGGGCTGGATCGCAGGCGAGGGACGAGTACGGGTCGACGCCGCGGGAAGGGCCGTAATGATGCTCGTGGTTTCCAACAACGTATGCGATCGCGCTCACCAACTCGGTCGGCGATCGCAGCAGGCGCGAGTGATAATGGTCGTCGAACACGCTGCCGCGTCGCCGCATGATGTGGTTCA
>VBKI01000081.1 GCA_005879535.1 Deltaproteobacteria bacterium
GGCGGCCGGGGCCACTCACTTCAAGCACATGCGCGATTTTGCCTGCCCTCGCGCTTGCCTTCGCGCATGCCTCGCCGCGTGCCTAGTTTGACTTCAACCCTCAGAGGCACCCGCGAATGCGGTCTCGAAGGCATCCTGGAAGGCAGGCGCGTCCACGTGGACGAAGCGTCTTGCGCACCTCACTCCGCTTGCTCTGCAGTCGGCAACCCTCGATGCTTGCGCACGTTGATCGCCTTCCAGCGAAGCGCTGGGTGCTGCTGAATCGCTCTCCCCATCGCAGTATCGTCGGTGAGCAAGTTCGGCGCGATCTCGCCACGCTCGTTCAGGCGCTCGATGAACTCGCGCTCCTCGCGCGTCAGCGGCAGGACTGCCGAGAGGAGGTCGCGGCAGTCGGACACGAGCGTTTTCGCTTTCGCCTTCGGCAGCGCTCCCGGCCGCACCGTCGGAAGGAGTTGGCTCTTCAGCTCTGCGGCATCGAGCTTCACGTCCTTGGCCGAGACGGTGCGCCAGTCCTTGCGGTTGGCGCCGCCGTAGACGACGAAGCCCAGGCGCAGCTTCGCGCGATCGAGGTCCTCGGGACGCAGCAGCTCGACCGCGTCGAACACGTCCCGGCTTGCGTTGCGGGATAGCAGGGCCGCAAGCTTGCCGGCAGCGAGCTCGTGAAGATCCAGCAGCCGCACTTGCGTCGCCTGGAACGAACCGACCGGGTGCGAGTCCGCAAGCTCGGCGGGCCACAGCGGCGTCCTGAGCAGGTAGTTCACGTCGAGCTCCAGGTTGCCGCTCCGCCCAGACGCCGCGATGTACGTCAGCCGCCACTTGACGCCTGCGTGATCGGACGGGAGACTTCTCACCGTCAGCCCCTCGCGACCGCAAACGGCTTGCAAGGCTTGCTCGAGCTTCGGCCGCTCGGCGAGCATCAAGTCGCGGTCAGGCGCGCCGATGTAGTTCAGGTCGATGTCGACCGAGAGGCGCGGTACGTCGAAGATGAAGAGGTTGAGCGCCGTCCCGCCCTTCAGGGCAATGCGCGTCTTCAGAAATGGATGGCTGCGCAGCACATTCAGCAGGCTCACGATCCGGATGGATTTCTCCAGCGTCTCGGCAGGAAAGCCTGTCGCCGCCGCCTCTCGCTGCAGATCCTGGAGCGAGAGGTTCAAGGCACCTCCGCCCACGAGCGCGAGAGCACGTGCTCCGGCACGACCAGGTTCCACGGCCGCACGAACTTCCCGGGTCCGCGGTCGCCGTCGAAGTAGCGCGGCTGCGCCGGCGCCCGCGCACGCAGCGCCTTGAGATGGCGATCCTCGACCATCAACTGCTCGCGGTGCTGCTCGAGGTAGAAGCCGACGCGGGCGACCGTTAGCGCGGAGCCCAGCTTGAGGGCGTACTCGATCACGGCGTCGAGATCGAAGAACTCGATCGACTCCAGCGAGCGCCAGATCTCCTCCCAGCCGCCGCCGTGCTCGGGCGCGTCGAGCACGTCGACGAGAGTTCGCTCCAACGAGGTCACGCGAACAAATCCGCCGGCATGACGTTGCTCCAGGAGACCGCCGGCCGGACGCCGCGAAGCCCGCAGCCTTGCAGGCAGCAGTACAGCGACGAACTCCGCGCCTCGGAACTCGAAGGACCGCAGGCGATGCCGCGTGAGGTAGGTGAACCGCCTCGAGACCGAATAGGCCTTGCCGTGGAACTGGAGCGCCGCGTGATAGGCCACGATCGCGTCATCCGTGGCCTGCGTCGCGATCAGGTACGAATCCGGCTCGAACGATTTCGGATCGACGCCGGACGGCACGGTCGCGTACAGGCCCCGATGGACGCGGAGCAATCGACCGCCCGCGACATGCTGCGCAAGGACGTTGTTCGTCGTCTGACTGCTTCGACGGCCGCCCCCAGAGTGCGCCAGGGCGAACTCGCGGTGCGTGAAAATGACATGCTGGTCGAAGAAGGCGAGCGGCTTCATGATTTGCCTATTTGGGTCGCTGCCACCACACATACTAGCTGCTTCGGCGCATAATAGCAAGTATATATTGCTGCGACGCATCGATACACACATTGCGAATAGCGACATCGGTGCCATTTAGCAAGCGGCGCCCGAACTCCAGCTGGCATGTTAGACGTGCTCATGCTTTACGCGATCAAGCTCGGCCCCATCGAAACTAGCGAAGGACGAGTCAGCGCGTACGTCGGCTTCACCGAGACCCATGCGCTACCGCCCGTGGTTTCGAACCAGGACAAGGACGGCCTCGAGCAGCTTGCCCAGCAAGCGCAGGGCCACGATCTGCGCTGCGACCGCGGTCTTGCGCGGGCCGGCAAGCCGCTGGGCTTCACCGCGGCGCCGCTGCCGGACTGGGCACGCTTCGGGCGGGCGACTCTCGCGTTCGCGCTCGCGCGTCCAGGAGGACGTATTCGCAATCTGGACGTGGTCGAAAACTTCCTGGCGAGCGTGGCCGCCTTTTGCCGTGCAACACCATGGCGCTTCTGGAGCGACAATGATCCGCTCAGCCTGACCGTCTCCGGCAGCGAGTTCGAGGCCTGCATCATGGGGGCTGGCTGCCAGGAGTATGGCATCGCGCTGTATGAACAGAAGGGCGCCGTCAAGAAGATCACGCGCCTCATCGATGCCGGCCGGATGCAGGATGCGGCCGCTCTCGGCAGCCTCGCAGTCACTGTCGATGACGAACCGCGCTGGGCTGCCAAGGCGATCGGCGATGCATTCGGAGCGGCGTGCGTACCCGTCCCGCTCAAGATTTCCGCGGGCAGGCCGCGGCAGGTTGATGAGGGAGAGATGGTTACGCTCGCAGCGGCGTTGCGCGCCATCGCTGGCCTGGATGCCGATCGCCTTGAGGCGACCTCCGACCTCTTGATCGCCGGCTCGCGGATTGCAGCACGCGTGATCGCACCGAAGCCCGATTTGGTCTTCGGTGAGCTGAGCGAAGATGAGGCGATGCAGATTGCCCTCGAGGCTCAGCGCGCTGTCCGCCGGGGCGTGCGGAAGCGCAAGTAAGGTCAGCCGCGCTTCCGAACAAACGCCGCTGACCTCCTCTGGACGGATCCGGCGGGCGCCAATCTTCAGGTCATGAGTGTCGACGGCGGGAGGGTGTCCGATTACGCATTGCGCGCCGCCTCTGGGACCGCTGCACCGAACGCGGTCGCAGTAGACGATCGCAACGTCTACTGGAACGACGTGAGTCAGCAGACGGTAAACGAGATGCCCCTTGGGGGCGGCCCGATCACCACACTCGCGTCGGGCCAAGGTTATCTTTCAGCGATCGCCACAGATGGCGGAGACGTTTTCTGGATTTCTGTCGTCGGTGCAGCGGCGAACCAAACCACCTACGTGATGAAGACGAGTCGAAATGGCGGTACCCCACAGCAACTTGCGACCCTGCCAACCACGTTCGGGGCGGCGCTAGTCGTTGACCGGCCCTACATATACTGGACCGCGCAGGCCATCTCGACACCCACTGCGATCGTCGGGAGCGGCTCGCTTTCGCGGGTGCCGGCTGACGGCGCGGGTGTGTCAGAGGTTGTAGTGGGCGAGCTGATGTTTCCCGCAGGCGTAGCGACGGACACCCACTTCGTGTACTGGATCGAGGATTCACTCGGGCCCTTCCGAGGGCGCGTGATGCGACTCGCAAAATAGGGTCGCCGAACGATTAGTGATGGGTCGGGGTCGAATGTTCGAGGGTGCAGGACGATGCTCAAGACACTCATTGTGGTCGCAATCGGCAGTGCTTCCTGTGTCACTACGACGTTCACGGGGAACCCCAAGGTCCCGCATGGCGCGGCCGGATGCCGAGCGATTTGCGCCTCGTACGAAATGGAGCTCGCGGGCATGGTCGCGCTCGGTGAATACTCCGACGGCTGCATCTGTGAAGTTCCGGGCAAACGCGCCTCCGTGGCGGGCGCGAGCGGGCCCGCGGCCGTCGCCGTGATGGGTGACATGGCGAATCGGTCGGAGCAGGGAACGGACGTGGCCCCCCCCGCCGCCTCCGCCGGTGACTCCTTACGGACCGAGTAATACATCGGCGCTGCCCATTGACGCATTGGCTGGGCAGTCCTGCACAGCAAATATGGCGAGTGCGCGATGATTTCCTGAACCAAGTCGAACCGAGTCGCGCGCGCTCGTCGTCCTCCGACCCGGCTTACAACTCGCAAGCAAATTTCGAGGTCGTGCTCTCGCCGGCGATCGTCGATGAGGTTCTGCGAGCGCTCGGGTATCGCAAGGTGCGTCGGCTCCTCCCGGGAACAGACGCTCGGCTCTGGTTCGAGGACCTCATCGGGCCGGCCGATGTCGTCGCGGACAGGCAGCTGTCGGCGTCTGCGAGGATCTTGATAATGACAAGTACCTGGCTGCGGCTTTCAAGGGCCGTGCGAGTCACGTCGTCGCCGGCGATCGCCGCTTCCTTGCCCTCGGTTAGCACGCGGGCGTAGCGCTCGTGCCGCGGCTCACACCCTCCAACCGGTTCACCTATTTTGCCGCCTTCTCGATCGCTGCCTCCACCTTCGCCTTGGGCAGCTTGAGATGCTCTTCGCAGAGGAATCGGAAGCGCGGCCCCTTCGAGCGGTTCTTGCAGCCGGGATAGCGGCAATGCATGTCCAGCTTGCGACCCTTGAGGGTGGACAACCGGCGACCATTGCCCTTGGTCATCCCGTTCCGCATCCCGCTCTGAACGCGCTCGTTGATCTTTTCCAGGGCTCGCTCCGCAATCAGGTCCGCGATCTGATCCACCATGCGATCAAAGTTGAATGGCATCGCCTGCCCTCCCAAGAGAGGCAATAGCACTTGGCTATGCTGGGCGCTAACCCGCCCCAGATCTGGGGCTCCATTCGCCACCCGGCGTATTGCTGCCCCGCACGGCAGTCGTCATCGTGCTTCGCGGCGCATGAACGTGCAGATCCTCAGCCGCTGGACGGAAGCTGAGGATCTGCCGCACCGGTGAACGTTTTACTCGCCGCCATCTCCTGCAGTGATTTGCCCGTCGGGAGTCATCTCCCGGACGCCGTGGTCATGCTTCGTCTGACCCGAGCGCCGGGGATGAGCGCGGCTCCGCCACGTGGGCCAGCACGTACTCGGCGACCGCCTTGCCGGCGGCGCGTCCATCCACGACGGCAGATCGGAAATGGATCCCGAAATAAACGCGCGCGTCATTGACCTCGAGGGCCGCGTCCGAGAACCGCGCCCAGTTCCGCACGATACCGGGAAGTGGATCGGACGTGGCGCTGAAGCTCGTCTCGTCGCCGAAGAACGCCGCGAGCACCACCGCCGCCGCCCCGGTGTTCGTGCTATGCGCGGATGGATACTCCTGGTGAGGGGGTGTCAGCGGGCGCAGCGGAAGCCAACCCGGATCCGCCTCCGTCCAGGGATTGCTGTCGGTGGCACCCAGGGGAATCGCAGTCACGGGGCGCCAGGAGCTGTAAAAATACTTGCCGTCCCACGCGGCGATCCCTGCGTCCGCCAAGGCGATGTTGAGCATCGCGAGCAGACGGGCGTTCTCCGACAACGTGTTGTGGTGGTGGGCAGCGACGGCAACCGCGATCCGATTCCACTGCACTCCGCCGTTGTCGTCCCAGAAGAATGCGATCTGCGTCTGCTGCGCGGTGCGGGTCGAGCTGGATCGGCTGCCGAAAGACTTCACCTCGTTGAAGTCAGAGGCGTACTGCGCGCTGGTCAACGCGGGCGGCCCAGGCGGCCGTGCCCACGACGGAGAAGGAATTGCAAACGGCACCATCGTGGCGATCTGCTGGAACACCGCCGTCCGGAAATCCGGAGGCGTCGGGCGCCACTGTCCAGGCGCCGTTCCGCCCACGTACGGAGGAAAGGCAGCGCTGAACCCGTCGGCGCTGCGCCAGGCGAGGATGTCACCGGCAACGGCCTGACCCCAGGCGATCCCGCGCGCGACATGCTCGGCGTCGTCGCCGTCGTTGTCCTCGGAGTCGCCGCCTTCCGCGGTTTCCTCGATGAGCGCGAGCGAAGCCGCCCGCCGGACGTCGAGCGTCGCCTTCTGCGCCGGGAAGAGCTTGACGAGCGCGCCGTAGGCGGCCTGGACCGCAGCAGCGCGACGAGAGGCATCTTTCGGCGCATCGAAATCGACATGGTAGGGCACGTACCGTCGCTCGATGCCGTTCACCGCATCGAACACGGCCGCATGCACGATGGCGAAGACGCGGGCCGTCGCCGCCGGAGCAGTATTCGCGGTTTTGATGGCCGCCTGCGTGTTCTCGTTCCAGTCGGTCACCACGTCCGCTCTCGCCGCCCTTGCGGCGATCACACCCGCTGCCGCAAACGCGAGTAGCCCGATCGCGGCCCTCGCCTTCATCCATTCCCGATTCATCTGAGTCCTCCCCACGAGACGCTGTCGCGGCGCTCGCAGCAGGCGAGCTCGCCGGAAACGGTCTCTACAAGGAGGTGCGCCGTCGGCCGGATTTGTCGCGCGGCGCTTCAGAATACGGCGCGATACCGCTCCGATCTGGTCTTCAGGTCGGCGATCTGCGGCAAGGAGCGCTGCCAGCGCGGAGGCCCTGCCTTCGGCCGTCGCAGCGGATGCGGAGCGTGTCGAGAAGGAAGGATCCATCGCGGTGCCGCCGCAGGCGACAGCGGCGCTGCAGAGCAACGTCATCAGGAATCGGTTCAAAGGTGCTCCTCCGGATGGGAAGGCTCGCGGACCAGCCCGCGCTCCAGGCTACGTAAGCGAACCGCGCCGAAGAGCGGAGGGAAGAGCAGCGAGTTGGACGCGCGCTGCCGTAATCCGGCCCGCGTCCGCAGCCGCTAGTCCGGTTTCACTCGATGCGGTAGCGCTCGACGGCGTCGTCGTTCCAGACGACGCCGCTCCCCGGACGATCGGGAGCGGCCGCCTGCCCATTCACGATCCGCAGCGGCTCGGCGAGGATCGGGGCGGCCCAATCGACGTACTCGAGCCAGTGCGAGGTCGGCGTCACCGCGAGCAGGTGCGCGCTTACCTCGGGGAAGAGGTGCGACGACATCTCGAGCCCGTGGGCGCTGGCGAGCGCAGCGGCCCGAAGCCAGCCGGTCACGCCTCCGATGCGCTCCAGATCGGGCATCACGTAGTCGCTGGCGCGCATCCGGATCGCTTCCGCCATGGCGAACGGGAGCGAGAAGTTCTCGCCGAGCTGCACCGGAACGTCGAGCTCTTTGGCGAGTCTGCTGCAGCCGCGATAGTCGTCGTGTCGAACGGGTTCCTCGATCCAGTACAGGCCTTCGTTCTCCAGCGCGCGGCCGCGCCGCATCGCCTCGGCGACCGTCAGCGCCTGGTTGAAGTCCGCCATCAACGCGACGCGGTCTGGCAGGCGCGCGCGCACGGCGCGTACCGCGTCGAGATCAGCGGCAAGCGTCGGGTGCCCGAGCCGCAGCTTCACCGCCGTGAACCCGCCCTCGAGCAGCTTCTCCGCCTCGTCCGCTGCCGCTTCCTTTGGCATCAGACCGAGCCCGTTGCTGTTGTACGCGGGGATCGGCCGCGGAACGCCGCCGAGGATGGAGACGAGCGCCTTCCCCGCAGCGAGGGCCAGCGCGTCCCAGCAGGCCACGTCGAATCCCGACATCGCCATGCGGACGACCCCCTGCACGCCGATGAGCGTGAACCTGCGCGCGAGTTTCGCCCACAGCTCGGCGGGCGCGACGCGGTCGCCTTTGACCACCCGGAGGACTTCCGAAAGAACGCTGGCGATGGCCGGGGCGGCGGCGCGAACGTAGCAAAAGAGATAGGACCGGCCGGTGATGCCCTCTTCGGTCTCGACGTCGATGAGCAAGAGCGGCGCGGCGCGGATGGTGGCCGCGCTGGTCCCGAGCGGCAACTTCATGGGGACTTCCACGCCGATGGCGCGGATCGAATTGACGGTGAGCAGTTCTGCAGTCATGGCGACTGCGTTCATAGCACCGGCCGTTTCTTCCATGCGGGACGTGCGCGCGAAAGGGTTGACGGAGCGCCGCACCAGACGCAGAACCGTGCCCATGAAGGGCGTCGTGATCGCGCTCATCGCGCTCGGCTGCGCTCCGACGGGGCACTGGCCTCCACGTCCGGCGGAACATCCGCCGACAGCCGCTGAGCTCGCCTTCTACGAGCTGACGGTCCGCGCGGCGTCCGCCGACGAGCGCACCGGTTTTTCCCAGGCGCTGGCGGCGAGGGGCTTCAACGTGGTCGATCACGACCCCAGGAAAGGGCATCTCGAGGTCACCCTTACGCACGAGGGTGATTCCCTGGTGGAGACGCTGCGCAGCGATGGCTGGTTCGTCGACGAAGCGGTCGGCAAGGACCTGGGCGCGCTGGCGTACACCTTGGCAGTCTCGCAGCGAGTGACGGACTTCATCCGCAACAGCGGGCTTCCCCAGCAGCACATGATCCCGGAGAAGTGACGGGCGCCCGCGCTCCGTCTCGCTGAGACGCCCTCTGCGGACCTCCCCTTGACTTCGCCGCGCCGTTTGGGCTGTACCATTCGGCGCCGAGTCCATCCGCTTCCACTCTTGCCACGCGGAGCATATCCATGAGAGCGCTCTACGCCGCAGCAGCGCTGATGCTGGGAAGCATCGTCCTCCCCCGCGCCGCCGTCGCCCAGACCATCGAGCTGAAATTGGGGCACGTCGGTTCGCCAGGATCGCTGTTCGACCTTTCCTCCATCGAGTTTGCAAAGCGCGTGAAGGAGAAGACGGGAGGCAAGGTCATCCTCCAGGTTTACGGCGCGAGCCAGCTCGGCGACGACACCGAGCTGATGCAGAAGGTGAAGCTCGGTACGGTGGACATGGCGCTGCCGTCGACCGTCATGTCCTCGGTCGTGCCGGCGTTCGGACTGTTCGAGATGCCGTACCTGGTGAAAGACCGCGATCACATGAAGCGGATCGACAAGGAGATCGTCTGGCCGACGCTGGTGCCGATCGCGGAGAAGGCCGGCTACCGGATCCTCGCCACCTGGGAAAACGGCTTCCGGCAGATCACGAACAACCTGCACGCGATCAAGGTTCCAGCGGATCTGAAGGGCATCAAGCTGCGCGTGCCGAAGGGGAAGTGGCGCGTGAAGATGTTCCAGGCCTACGGCGCGAGCCCATCGGCGATGGGGCTCTCCGAGGTGTTCGTCGCCCTGCAGACGGGGGTCATGGACGGTGAGGAAAACCCTCTGACCCAGATCTACACCTCCAAGTTCCAGGAGGTGCAGAAGTACCTCTCGATGACCGACCACGTGTACACGCCCGCGTACGTCGTCACCTCGCCGCGCAAGTTCGACGCGCTGCCGGAGGCGCTCCGCAAGCAGATCCAGGAGGCCGCTCAAGAGACGCAGGCCTTCGTGTACCAGACCGGCGCGAAGATGGACGACGAGCTCCTCGGCAAGCTGAAGCAGGGGGGAATGCAGGTGAACCAGGCCGACAAGCTAGCCTTCCAGAAGGCCAGCAAGTCCGTCTACGACGACTTCTCCACCGAGGTCCCGAACGGCAAGCAGATGATCGAGAAGGCGATCGCGCTCGGATCCGCGAAGTGACGGCGACGCGCGCGATCTGGCGCCGGCGGGTCGAGCGGATCCTGGAGTGGATCAGCGGTACGCTGCTGGTGGCCCTCGCCGTCGAGGTGCTCGCCGGCGTCATCTTCCGCGCCGCTGGACGGTCCCTCTCCTGGTACGACGAGGTCGCCTCCGTCCTGCTCGCCTGGATCACGTATTACGGCAGTGCGCTTGCTGCGTTGAAGAAGTCCCACATCGCCTTCCCGGGGCTGGTGAACGCGATGCCGACGCCGGCGCGTTTCGTCGCCCTCGCCGTCCGCGAGGTAGTCGTCCTTGGCCTCTTCCTCGTGCTCGCCTGGCAGGGGACGGCGATCCTGCACGCGCTGGCGGGCGAAACGCTCGTCACCGTGGACATCCCGGTGACGCTGACACAGTCGGTGATCCCGATCGGGGCGGCGCTGTTCATCCTCGCGGAGATGCTCAACCTGCCGGACCGCCTCGAATGGGCCCGGGGACGAACGGCTGCAGCAGCCCCGGAACAGGGCGTGGAAAAGGAGCTGTCGCACTGATGGCCATGTTCGTCCTCTTCGGCGCCGTGATGGTGCTGGTGCTCCTCAACGTGCCGATCGCCATTGCGCTCGCCGTCGTGGCGCTCGTCGCCATCCTCCACACCGGCGGCATCCCGGCGCTCGCGAACGTGCCGCTGGTCATGTACACGGGCTCGACCAGCTTCCCGTTGATCGCCATCCCGCTCTTCATCCTGGCCGGCGCGATCATGAATGCGTCCGGCATCTCACGGCGGCTGATCGCGCTCTCTTCGGCGGTCTTCGGGTTCGTTCGCGGCGCCCTGGCCCAGGTCACGATCGTGACGTCGCTTTTCTTCGCCGAAATCTCGGGCTCGGCGGTCGCGGACGCGGCGGCGCTGGGGACCATCCTGATCCCGGCGATGAAGAGCAAAGGCTACACGAAGGAATTCTCGGCGGCCGTGCTGTCGTCGGCCTCGACGCTGGCAGTGATCATTCCGCCGTCGATCCCGATGATCCTCTACGCGGCGATGGCCGACACGTCGGTGGTGAAGCTGTTCGTCGCCGGCGTCGTCCCGGGAGTCCTCGGCGGGCTGCTGATGATGGTCATCGCGTACCGGTTCGCCCGCGTCTACAACCTGCCGGTCGAAGAGAAGTTCCAGCTCAGCCGCGTCTGGGCGGCTTTCAAGGAAGCCTCCTGGGCGCTGATCCTCCCTGCGCTGATCCTGGGCGGAATCTTCGGCGGGGTGGTCACCGCCACCGAAGGCGCTGCGCTGGCGGTGCTGGCCGCGATCGTGATCGGGACACTGATCTACCGCGAGCTCAACCTGAAGGATCTCTACACCGCGATGATCGACGGCGTCGTCCAGACGGCGGTGGTGATGTTGCTGGTCGCCGCTTCGGCGTTGCTCGGTGTGCACCTCACCGAGATCCAGGCGCCGCAGCACCTGGCCGCCGCGGCATCGACGTTGACCAACAGTCGCTGGGTCGTCCTGATGCTGCTCAACCTGCTCTTCCTGCTGCTCGGCCTCTTCCTGCACTCGGCGGCGGCCATCATCCTGGTGGTTCCGGTGGTGATGCCGCTGGTGAAGGCGGTCGGAATCGATCCCGTCCATTTCGGGATCATGGTGACGATCAATCTCGGCATCGGGCAGCAGACGCCGCCCGTCGCCAGCGTGCTCACCGTCGCCTGCTCGATCGCGCGCGCCGACATCTGGGAGGTGACCAAGGTCAACCTCTGGTTCATCAGCGTGCTGCTGCTGGTGCTCCTGCTGACGACGTACCTGCCGGTCGTGCCGCTGTCGCTGGTGCGGTTGTTCTACGGCGGTTAGGCGGCCCGGTCGAACTCGGGCTCCGAACCTGCGTCGGGGTGCGCGGGCTGGGTCGGCTGGCGGCGGGTCTTTCGCGTCACGGCCGTCGCGAGGATGGCGAGGTACAGGAATCCGACGAACGCGGTGCCGGCGATCTCCATGAAGTCGAGCACAGCGACCCCCGAGAACAGGTGCGCGGCGAGGTTGCCGCGTTGCTGTAAAAGAAAGACCATCGGGCGGGTGGGATCGCTAGGTCTTGCGCTCGCACTCCGGCACCAGATATCGGCTCCACGCGCTCCTTTCCCCGCCAAGGGGTAGGATTCAGCGCACCCACGCATCGAGGAGGATCAGAGGAATGCCGCCGGCTGATCGACGCCGCTCACGCCCGCGCCGGGCAGATCGGCATCCGCGTGACCGTCGCCGTCGTCGACGAAGCCGGCCTCCTGCTGGCGCTCGCGCGCATGGACGGCGCTCCCCCCATCTCCGCCCAGATCGCTGAAGCAAAGGCAAGCGGCGCGGCCCTCTGGCACCGCGACGGCGCCTCACTGGCGCAGGTGGCGCAGGACCGTCCCGCCTTCTTCCAGGCGGTCGGAAAGATGACCCGGGTGCCGATCGTTCCCGGCCTGGGCTCGACGCTGGTGCGGCGCAAGGAAGCGGTGCTCGGCGCGGTCGGGGTGAGCGGGGGAAAGCCCGAGCAGGATCTCGACTGCGCCGAGGCGGGCCTGCGGGCGATCTGATCAGCGCAAGCCGAGCACCGCGCCGGCGATCAGGGCGCCGATGAGGAGGATGACCCGGCCCGCGGCAACCAGCGCCGAGCGCGGCTTCGGCGGCGACATCCTCGGTAAATCCGTGTTGCTCATCGTCCGCGCCCTCCCGATTTTCCGGCGTACGACGATCCCGGGGTGAGGGCGCAAGTCGCCGTCCTGCGGAAGGCGGGGCAGCTGTCGAGGAATGGCGGGGCGGCGGGAAGCTTGTCTCACTTCTGCGTGGCGTCCGCCGTCGCGGCGAGGTGCTCCATCGCCGCGGTGACGCCGCCCTGCCGGTGGGGAACGCCGGCCAGGGCGAGACCCATCTCCACGCCCGCCAGCGTGCCACACAGCGTCACGTCGTTGAATGCGCCGAGATGCCCGATTCGAAAGATCTTTCCTTTCAACTTGCCGAGGCCCTGGCCCAGCGACATGTCGAAGCGGTCGAGGATGACGCTGCGCAGCTTGTCCGCATCGTGGCCCGCGGGAATACGGATGCCCGTCAGCGAGGGCGAGTGCTCGCGCTCGTCGGCGCAGTTCACTTCCAGGGCCCAGGCGCGTACCGCCCGCCGCGTCGCTTCGCCATGGCGCGTATGGCGGCGGAAGACGTTCTCCAGGCCTTCCTCCTCGAGCATGGCGAGCGCCTCGCGCAACCCGTAGAGCAGGTTCGTCGCCGGCGTGTATGGAAAGAAGCCACTCTCGTTCGCCCGAAGCATCGCGCCCCAGTCCCAGTACGAGCGCCGCAGCCCTGCATCGCGCGACGCCGCCAGCGCCTTCTGGGAGATGGCATTGAAGGAGAGGCCGGGTGGGAGCATCAGGCCCTTCTGCGAGCCCGCCACCGTCACGTCGACCTTCCAGTCGTCGTGGCGGTAATCGATGGAGGCCAGCGACGAGATGGTGTCGACGAGCAGCAGTGCCGGGTGCCCGACGCGATCGATCGCCGCCCGCACTTCGGCAACGCGGGTGGTCACGCCGGTCGAAGTCTCGTTGTGCACGACGCAGACGGCACGGACCTTTTGCTGGGAATCGGCACGCAGCTTGTCCTCGACGACCTTGGGATCCACTCCATGGCGCCAATCGCCGGGAACGAAGTCGGCCTCGAGACCGAGGCGCTGCGCCATCTCCAGCCAGAGAGTGGCGAAGTGGCCGGTCTCGAACATGAGCACGCGGTCGCCGGCAGAGAGCGTGTTGGCCAGCGCGGCCTCCCACGCGCCGGTGCCGGATGCGGGATAGATGATGACCGGCTGCTTCGTGCGGAAGATGCGTTGCAGCCCGCTGAGGACTTCCTTGCCGAGCTTCGCGAACTCGGGCCCCCGGTGATCGATGGTGGGCCGGTCGATGGCGCGCAGCACCCGGTCGGGCACGTTGGTAGGGCCGGGAATCTGCAGGAAGTGACGGCCGCTGGGAAACGCCATGATGACTCCTACTTGCCGGTCCAGCGCGGCTTGCGCTTGGCGAGGAAGGCTTCCACGCCCTCGCGAAAGTCCGCGCTCATGTAGTTGCGCACCACGAAGTCGTCGCCCCCGCTTGGTGGCGCCCAATGCCGGATGACCCGGTTCAACGCTTCCTTCGCTGCCCGCAAGGTCAGCGGGGCGTGCTCGAGGAGCGTACGAGCCAGATCCTCCGCGCGTGAGTACAGGTCGTTTTCGCCCGTGATTTCGTTCAGCAACCCGGCGGCGAGCATCTCCTGCGCGTCCATCAGACGCGCGCGAAAGAGGATGTCCTTCGTCCGCGCCACGCCGATCAAGGCCGCGAGGCGCGCGTGATTGCGCATCGAGAGCGTGTTCCCGAGCGTCCGCGCGATGGGAAACCCAAACTTCGCCGACGGAGCGCCGAGCCGCAGATCGCACGCCGCGGCGATCCCCGCTCCGCCTCCGGTGCAGGCGCCCTGGATGGCGGCGATGGTCGGGACGGGAACGTCCTCGAGCGCGTCGAAGACGCCGTCCATCGTTGCCTCGTACTCGATGGCGTCCTTCGGCGTCTTGAACTCCCGGAACTGCGAGATGTCGGTGCCGGACACGAACGCCTTGTCGCCCGCGCCGCGCAGGACGAGCACCCTCACGCGCGGATCGGGCTTCCGGCAGATCTCCCCGAGGCGGCGGTACATCCCGAACGTCATCGCGTTGCGGGCCTCGGGCCGGTTGAACGTCAGCCAGGCGATGCCGTCGCCGCCGATCTCGAACAGCGTCTCTTCCGCGCTCATCCAGGCCCCCGGATCACGCCCGCGCTGGTGAGCTTGCCGATCTCGTCGCGCGAGTATCCCAGCTCGGAGAGGATCTCGGCGGAATGTTCGCCGAGCAGCGGACCGGCGCGGACCATGCGCGTCGGCGTCTCCGACAGCCGCATCGGCGAACCCACCTGCTTCACCGGGCCGAGCTTCGTGTGCGGCGCGTCGGGAAAGAAGCCGCGGGCGTTCAGGTGGGGGTCGTTGAACACCTGATCGTAGGTCTGCAGCAGCCCGCAGGGCACACCGGCGCGTTCGAGGGCCTCTACCCAATGCCGCGCCGGGCGCCTCGTGGTGACGTCCTCGATCAGCGGAATCAGCGCATGGCGGTTCTGGTGACGGACATGGTTCTTCGCGAAGCGGGGATCCTGCTTGAGGCCGGCGAGCCCGAACACGTCGCAGCAGGCTTCCCAGTTCCGCGTCGTGGTCGCTCCCAGGGTGAAGAACCCGTCGGAAGCGCGCAGCGCCTGGTAGGGAGCGGAGGTCTGGTGCGCCGAGCCCAGGGGCTGCGGAACCTCGCCGGTGGCGAAGTACCGGCCCGCTTCCCAGACGGCCAGGGCAACGCCGGCCTCGAACAGGCAGACGTCGATGAACTGGCCGCGGCCCGTCCGCTCCCGAGCCCGCAGCGCCGCCACGGCTGCGAGCGCGCCCCAGAGCGCGCAAGTGAGGTCCGTCACTGGAACGCCGATCTTCACCGGCGCCTTGCCTCCCTCCTCGCCGGTGATGGACATCAGTCCGCTCATCCCCTGGGCCATGATGTCGAGGCCGGGCCGCTGGGCATACGGACCGTCCTGGCCCCACCCCGACGCGGCGACGAAGACCAGGCGCGGGTTCAGCTCGGAGAGGCGCGGGTAGTCGAGCTCCAGGTCGGCCATGGTGCCGGGACGGAGGTTTTCGACGACGACGTCCGCGCGTCGAATCAGGCGGCGGAACACTTCCTTGCCCTCCCGCGACTTGAGATCCAGCGCGAGAGAGCGCTTGTTCCGATTCAGGCGGACGAAGCTGGACGACTCCCCGTCGAGAAACGGAGCGGTGGTGCGCACCTGGTCGCCTCCGTCGGGGTTTTCGATCTTCACCACGTCGGCGCCGAGATCGGCGAGTTGCAGCGTGCAGAAGGGCGCGGCCATGAAGTTGCCAACCTCGACGACGCGGATGCCGGCCAGCGCGGACTCGGGCATGGGCGCACCTTTATCAGAAGAACCGTGCGCGGACGCCGGCCCGGACGCACAGCGGTTGCCCCACGGTCGCCACGCCGCCCTGCAGCCCGACCAGGTACCGCCTGTCGAGGAGGTTCTCGGCGGCGGCGAACAGCGTCCACCCCGGCGCGAACATCCGTGAGAGCTGCACGTCGAAGACGGCGAACCCGGGCAGGCGGAAGACGTTGCGATCGTCTTCGAACTGGTCGGAGGTCCAGCGCAGCGCGAGGTCGGCCTCGAACCAGCGCAAGTCGGCGAAGCTCGCCGCCGCTGCGATCCTGTGGCGTGGATCCTGCGGCAGGGCGCGGCCGTTCAGGTCGCCGGAGGTGACGCGCGCATCGGTGAAGGTCCAGGCGAGCGAAAGTCGAACGGCTTCGAACGGCGCCCAGAAGGATTGCACTTCGACACCGCGGACGCGCGCGGACCCGAGGTTCTGACGCATCTGGAGATTTGGGACGTTGGGCACGGTGGCGTTGGTGATGGGATCGCGCAGTCCGGCCAAAAAGGCGGTCGCGCGCAACCAGCGGGTCTCGAATCCCGCTTCGGCGCCTAGCAGCGTCTCCGGGCCGAGCTGCGGATTCGCTTCGGTCCGCACCGGTCCGGCCTGGAACGGACGATACAGCTCATTGAGGGTTGGGGCCCTGAAGGACCGGTAGGCGGCCGCACGCACCGATAACCAGGGGAGAGCCTGAACGTGAACCCCAAGGCGCGGACTCACCGCCACGTCGCTGCGATCGGGCAGATCGGGATCCGGGACCGACGACGGGACCTGGTGACGCAGACCGCCGAGGTTGTGCCAGTAGTCGAAGCGGACCGCGGCTTGCACCCGCAGCCAGGGCAGCACGTCGAGGAGGCGCTGGGCGAACGCTCCGCCTTGACGCTGCTCCCCAGAGACGGAACGTGACACCGCCGTCGGCAACCGGACGTCTTCGAGCGATCTGCCGAAGACGCGTCTCGCGTCCGCGCCGATGAGGAAACCGCCGCCTGACCACTGGACCGAGATCCCCTCATCGTCCGCCGGCGCCTGCTGCCTGGAGGCGAGCTGTTCCCCGATGCGGCCGGCTTGCACCTGGGCGCGGTCCTGTGCGAACCGCGCCCAACGCGCGAATGCGCGGGCCTCGACTCCGAAGGCCGATACGCCGAACGCGACCAGACCTTCGCGCGCCAAGGCGGTGGTATAGCGTGTGCCTCCGTTCTCCTTCTCCACGAATCCAGCGAGTCGGGCGCTCGCGGTGACGTTCTCGGTGATCCGCGCCTCGACGCGCCCGCGTGCCGCCGCACGCCGGGACCAGGCCGGCTGATCGATGGGCCCCGGGAGGGCGATCACGCCGTAGCCATCGGTGCGCAGCCCCTCGACGTCCAATGACGCGCCGATCCGTTCGCCAAGCATGCTCACGGTCGCCGCTCCTTCGGCGGTGCCGAAAGCGCCTGCCTGGAGCTCGAGCTCCGCGCGATCGTCGATGGGGCGCGTGAGCACCTGGACTACGCCGCCGAGCGCCGAGGACCCGTAGAGCGCAGAAGACGCTCCGGGCGCAATCTCCACGCGGGCGATGCCCAGGCGCGGGACCGAGCCCCAGTACATCCAGCCGCCGAATCCGTCGTTCAGCGGGACACCGTCTTCCAGGACGAGCGCACGGGAGACTCCCGAAGGCCCGATGCCGCGCAGGTTGACGCCTTGCGAGCTGGGGTCGGCGACCAGACTGGAGGATCTGCGGAAGACCGCGAACGAGGGGTCGCGCCGCAGCGCCTCGTCGAGGGATTTGGCGCGCCCGATCTCCGTCCCCGGAATGACGGTCACGGGCGCGGTCGCCTCTCCCGACGCCTCCGCCGCGCGGGCCGGCGTGATCACGATGGTCTCGCTCATCTCCTCGCCGCCTGCGGGCAAGGCGAGCGCAAGCATCGCCCCAGCCAGGCACTTCACGGCGCGACAGCAATGCCCCATGGCAATTTCCCTACCGTGATCCGCTGGACGATCTGGCCGGTCGCGACGTCGATGACGGAGACGTCGTCGGAAGGGCCGTTCGCCGTGTAGAGCCGGTCGCCCTGCGGGCTCAGGCCGATGCCCCACGGGCGCGGTCCGACCGATTCGAACGTCCGCAGGACCTTGCCCGAGCGCGCGTCGATGCAGGCGACGGCGCCGCCGCGACCTGTAGTGACGAAGAGGCGCGAGCCGTCCGGCGCCATGGCGAGCCCCATCGGCTTCGCTCCCGGTCCTTCGATGCGAATGCGGCCGCTGCGGCGGCGGGTGCGCGCGTCGATCACGTCGACGGCTGCGCCCTGCTCGGCGCTGACGAATGCGCGCTTGCCGTCGCGCGCGAATGCGACCGCTCGCGGACGGGCGGCGACCGCAGGCCGCGCCAGCAGCTTGAAGGTGAGAGCATCGATGATGTCGACCTCGTTGTCCTCCTCGCTGGTGACGTAGATCGCCCGACCGTCGGGAGCCACGGTCACGCCCTCCGGCTGTGCGCCGACCTTCACCGTTCGCACGATCCGCGCCGCCGGGATGTCGACGACGCTCAGCGCGGCTGCGTCCTCGTTGGAGACATAGAGAAACCTGCCGTCGGGGCTGAGATCGAACGATTCCGGATCGGGCCCGCCCGGAAGGCGGCCGACCGCGACGCCGCGGGCGAGGTCGACGACCGCGATGCCGTCCTGCGCGCGATCCGGAGGCGGAAGATCCTCGTCCCGCTGCCCCGGTCCGCCCCGCGGCGACCCGCTGACGGCGACGTACAGCTTGCCGCCGGGGCCGAGGCGAATGCCGCGCGGGCGCTTTCCCACCGGGATGTGCGCGACGACTGCGTCGTTTTCGATCACCGCGACGTCGTCGGATGCCTCGTTGCTCACGTACACGCGGTACGGCGAGGCGAGCAGCAACGCGGCGAGGATCACCATCGCCCTGCTTTGTCTCCGAAGGATCGGTCGTGTCAATGCCGCAGGCGGAGTATGTTGCGCGCCATGCTCACGTTCCTCGCCGTCCTCCTCGCCGCCTCGTCGCTCGATGGCCTCGACCAGATGTATCCGCAGCTCGACGCGCTCTACCTCGACCTGCACAAGAACCCGGAGCTCGCGATGAAGGAGCAGCGCACTTCCGCGCGCATGGCGGAAGAGCTGCGCAAGCTCGGGTACGAAGTGACCACCGGCGTCGGAGGCACCGGTGTCGTCGGCGTCTTGCGCAACGGGAAGGGGCCGACGGTATTGCTCCGCACCGAGCTCGACGCGCTGCCCGTGGAAGAGAAGACGGGCTTGCCGTACGCCAGCACCGCCACCGCCGTGAACGCGGCCGGGCAGACCGTGCCGGTGATGCACGCCTGCGGTCACGACGCGCACATGGCCGGCTGGACCGGCGCCGCCGCGTTGCTGGCCCGGATGAAGGACAGCTGGCGCGGCACCGTCTTGATGATCGGTCAGCCGGCCGAGGAGACCGTGCAGGGGGCGAAGGCGATGATCGCCGACGGCCTGCTCAAGCGGTTCCCCAAGCCGGACTTCTCCGTCGCCGTGCACGACAGCTCGGACGCGCCGGCAGGCAAGGTCTACTTCGTGCCCGGTTACGGGATGGCGAGCGTCGATTCGGTGGACATGACGATCTTCGGACGAGGCGGGCACGGAGCGAAGCCGAACACGACCGTGGACCCGATCGTGATCGCCGCCCGGACCGTCCTCGCTATCCAGACGCTGGTGTCGCGCGAGAAAGATCCGCTGGACCCGGCCGTGGTGACCGTGGGGTCGATCCACGGCGGCACCCGGTACAACATCATTCCAGACGAGGTGAAGCTGCAGCTCACGGTGCGCACCTACAAGCCGGAGGTGCGCAAGCTGCTGCTGGAGGGGATCGAGAGGATCGCGAAGGCGGAAGCGGCGTCGGCGCGGGCCCCGAAGGAGCCGGAGATCAGGTTCAGCGAGCACCAGGACGCGACCTACAACGACCCTGCGGTGACCCAGCGGCTCGCAGGGGCCGTCGCGAAGCAGATCGGCGCGCAGAACGTCCTCGAAGCTCGCCCGGAGATGGTCGCGGAGGATTTCGGCGAGTTCGGGAAGGCGGCGGGTGCTCCCTCCGTGCTCCTGCGGGTCGGCGCGGCGGAGCCGTCGAAGTACGAGGCAGCGCAGAAGTCCGGGACGCCGCTCCCTTCGCTGCATTCGTCGGGGTTCGCGCCGGATCGCGAGCGAACGATCAAGACGGCCGCAGCCGCCTTGACCTTGTCGGCGCTCGAGCTGCTCGGGAAACCCTAGCGCCTAGTGGGCCGCCTTACGGCGGGACGCGCGTACGGCCCTCGCGTCGGCGTCGGCGAACGCCGCTTCCCAGGTGGCGCCGCGGCCGCGGATCCAAAAACGGCCTCCGCGAAGCTCGCCGACCAGGCGCCGCGCGCGCGGAAAGTTGTCCGCCACGGAGACGGCTCCCGCAGGTCCCCACCTGCGTCTCGCCTCGGCAATCGCCGCGTCCGCGGCACGATGGTCGAGGTCCTCTGCGTGCAGCATCGCAGAGAAACTTGCGTCTCCTCGCGGGTGGCCGCCACGGGAAGAAAGAGAGATACGGCGGTTCCCAGGCTGTCTGCTTTCAAGGCACCGCCATACGCAGGGCAGCCGCTCGCCTGCACGTCAGCAGAAGACGAGGAAGTGTTGCTGCGGCAGGAAATCGTGCTCCGCGGCGACGCGCAGCCCGGCGGCCTTGCCGGCGCGCAGCACCCGCGCTTTCTCGACCTTCTCGTGAAAATCGATGAGCGCGATCCGGCCGCCCGGCCGAAGCGCCCGGCGGATCCGACGCAAGTAGGCGCGGGGCTCGGGGAAGTGATGATACGTGTTGATGGAGACGATCAGATCGCACCGGCCGCTCGGCAGGAATGGATCCTCCGGCAGGCCGAGGACGGGCGTGACGTTCCGGGCGTCGGCGGCGGCGAGCCGTTCGCGGAGGATCTCCACCAACCGCGGATCCGCATCGGAAGCGAAGACGTGCGCGGCGGCGCGCGCCAGCGGCAGCGTGAAATACCCGGAGCCGGCGCCGATCTCGCCGATCACCGCTTCGCGCCGTACGTCCAGGACGCGCAACACCTCGTCGGGCTTCTGCCACTCGTCGCGGCCGGGGTCTTCGAGGCGGGAGACGTATGCGTGGAGGTCTTCCGGATTGCCGAAGCGGCCGTGGGAGTGGTGATCGCCCAACCTGCTATCCGTCGTAGCGGGCGAGGATGACGGTCGAGTTGTCCACCCCGCCGTTGGCGTTGGCGGTATCGAGCAGCTTCTTCGCGCACGCTTCCAGGTTTGCCGACTGCTTCTGCAGGATCGACTCCAGGATCCGGTCCTCCACCATTCCCGACAGCCCGTCGGAGCAGAGGAGGAAGAGATCTCCGGGGCGCGGATCGTGCGGATTGATCTCCACGTCGACCTGCCGCTGCTGCCCGAGCGCGCGCAGGATGATGTTCTTCTGCGGGAAGTTCTTCGCCTCTTCCTCGGTGATCTTGCCGAGGCGAAGGTATTCCTCGACCAGCGAGTGATCGATGGTGATGCGCTTGAGCTTGTTCTCGCGGAACAGGTAGCCGCGACTGTCGCCGGTGTGCGCCACGTAGACGCGTGGCTCGCCGTTGCGCTCGGTGAAGTGAAGCGAAACGCAGGTGGTGCCCATGTTCTTCTTCGAGCTGTCCTGCTCCGCTACCTCCATGATCCGCGCGTTGCACAGCTTGATGGCGGTGACCAGCCGGTTCTCGTCGTAGCTGCGGGAGCGGTCGTCCTTGAAGGGCCAGGTGGCCTCGGGATCCTTGCCCGTCAGCTCGAAGAACTCCTTCATCTCGCGGACCGCAATTCCGCTCGCCACCTCGCCGGCCGCGTGCCCGCCCATGCCGTCGAAGACAGCGAACAGGTTCTGCTCGGGATAGACGAGGTAGTTGTCCTCGTTGTTGTCCCGCTTCATCCCGACGTCGGTCCGCGCGGCGTGGCTGATGCGCACGATGCGGCTCTACAGCAGGCGCTCCCGCGCCGCAAGGTGGCGGGCGTACAATCAAAAACACAGGCCCAATCCCGCGCCTACGCGGGAGGGGCCTGATCCGGCGCCTTGGGCGCCGGAGGGATTAGAAGTGCTGTGACGTCAGTCGGTAGGAGTCTCTGAACCCGACCGGTGCCCGGTCCGCGTTCGCCGCGGCGTCGATCGCGCCGAACACGCCGCCGATCAGCAGGCCTGCGCCGGCGCCGATGGCCAGATCGCGGCCCCAGTTGTCGCCGCCGTTCAGGAGCGCGACGCCGGCGCCGATGGCGAGACCAGCGATGCCGCCGTACAGCGCATCCTGCGCGATGATCGCGGTGGCGCTGCGGCGGGTCTGCACTTCCACGACCTCTGCGGCGAGCTGGTCTTTCGATTGCGCGCGCTCGCTCAACGTGAGCGTCTGCAGCGTACCGGCGTTCGCCGCGCCTACCACGAGCAGGGCCGCGAATGGAGCAATGAAGAGCTTCCTCAACATGGATGACCCCCGGCTGTTCGTTCGGTGATGGTGATGCCGGAAGGATGGGGAGCCCGCGCCTCAGTGGGCAACCGGACGGAGCACCACAGGGGGGCCCGCTCCCTCGTCAATCGGCCGGGCTCTCCGACCTACTTGCGCTTGACGACCAGGCTGCCGGAGAAGGCGTCGGCCTCGATCATGCCCTCCCCCTTGCCGAACGTAGCCTCGAGCCAGCCGCTGCTCATCCCGTGCTTTCGCTTGGGAGCGCGCTTCACCGCGAGGTTCACCTCGTCCCGGAGCTCGCCGCTGTGCGAGCTGTAGCTCAGCTCGAACGAGCTCTTGGGGTCGACGTTCAGCCGCAGCTCGCCCGACACCGTCTCGGCGCTGAGATGGCAGTCGCGCGCGCAGATGCCCGCCCAGTCGAGGCCGCCAGACGCCGACCGGAACTCCACCTGCGGCGCGGCGCCCGATGTAGCGACGACCGCGTGCCCGGAGACGGTATGGAGCCTCACCGGCCCCGCGACGTCCTCGATCCGGGCATCGCCGGAGATCATCTGCAAGTCGATCTTCCCCACGCCGGCGAGCTTCACGTCGCCGGACATGGTGCGGATGCGCACGTCGCCGATCCGCTGCGCGGTCACGTCGCCCGACATGGAAGCGACATCGAGGCGGCTTCCGCGGGGAAGCTCGACGCGGAGCTTCCCACGGCGCAGCGTACGGCGGCCGCGGAAGGCGGGCTCGACGCGATCGCCGAAGGCATACAGAGCGATGTCCTCGGCGGGGGCGTCGCTCAGCGTCACCGAGACCTGGCGCTTCTCGGTCGCGATCACCTCGACTTCGCCCGCCTGCGCGCGCATCTGGAACGTGACCGGACCTTTGACCTGAAGGGTCGCGCTCCCGCGGCCCCTGGACCGGGCGGTTGCGTTCTCTTCGTCGGACTCGGAGTCGTCTTCGCCGATGCGCATCCGGGGGAGTCGGATGGAGCGTTGCTGGTTCAGCTTGTAGACCTTCACGTTGCCGCCGTGGTCCTCGTCCGCCTCGACGTCGTGGTCCATCTCGTGGTCGTCGTCCTCCTCGTCATCGACGTCGCGGTCGTGCGGCATGGCGCTCGCGAGAAGCTCCGGCAGGTCGATCTCGATCCCGGACAGGTCGATCTCCGGCAGCGGGGGGAGGCCGGGAATGCTCGGCACCTGAATGTCCAGGTGGCGGTCGACGCGATGGCGTTGCGCGGGCTTGCCTTCGTCGTCCTGAGTCTGCGCCTTCGCCAGGACAGGGATTGCCAGAAAAAACACGATGACGAGCACTCGGATCACGGATTTGCCTCCTCAGACTCCTGCACGACGTCGCGCAGCGAGCGCAGGTACCCCGCGTACCCGTCGAGCACGCGCATGCGGACGTTCACGTCGTCGCTCGCCACCGCGCGCGACTCGCCGAGCTGCGCCCTGGCCCGCGTCAGCGTCTCGTCCCAACGCCGCGCCAGCTCCGGATCGAGGCGAGGCCTCAACCGCTCGTACTCGGCTTCCAGCACCTTGGCGGCATCGCGGTAATCCGATTCCGCCCGGTCCAAAGCCGCCAGCGTCTTCGGATCGATGGCCGGGCGAGGGCGCTCGGCACGCGCCGCTTGCGGCGCCGGCGGTTGTACGGGCTGCGGCTTCTGCGGACGGACCGTCACCAGCAGGACGGCGGCCGCCGCGGCGGCCCCTGCCGCGCCGACCGCCACCCGCCATGCCCAACGCGGGCGCCTGCGAGGGTGCGTCAGGCGCGCAGCGACACCCGGCCAGAGATGGGCGGTATCCGGCGAGGGCCGGCGGGCGAGCAATGCCTGTTCCGCCTCGAGCCAGGACACCTCGCGCGCGCACTCCAGACAGGTGCCGAGGTGGGCGCGCACGTCCGCCGTCCGATCGGCGGACAATTCATCGAGCGCGAGCGCCTCGAGATCCTCGATCGGGAGGTGCGTCATCGCGCCCCCTCCAGATATCCGGCGAGGCTTCTGCGCAGCTGCAGCCGCGCCCGGTGGATCTCGTTCTTGACCTTCTGCAGCGACCAGCCCATCGCCGAGGCGATCTCCGAATACCCAAGGCCGTGATCGATCCGCATCAGCAGCGCGGCCCTTCTCTCCTCGGTCAGACCGGCGATTGCGCCGTCCAGCATGCGATCCGACTCCGCGGAGAGCAGCAGCGCCTCGGGGCTGGGCGCGCGATCGATCTGGGGCGTCTCGTCGACAGGGTCGATCGGGGCGCCGTTGCGCCGCCTGCGCCGGATCTGCTCGAAAAAGACCATCCGGGCGATGCCGAACAGCCACCCCTGCAGCTTGCCGGGTTCTTCCAGCGTGCCCAACCGGTTGTGAGCGCGCACGAAGGTCTCCTGGGTCCCCTCGTCCGCCGCGACGTCGTCGCGGAGGAGATCGCCCAGGAACCTGCGCACACCCGGAGCTTCCCGATCGAAGATCACGCGAAACGCCTCCGCATCGCCGGCACGGGCCCGCGACAGCAGCTCCTCGTCGGAATGACTGTCACGGGGAGAAACCAACCCGCCCGGTAGTGACGCGCCGCCCACGCCGGTTTCAACGGGCTGGAAGCGCTGGTATGTCAGTCGGATGGACGTCAAGGTCACCAGCGGATCCGGGCTGCAGCAAGACATCCAGATCGGGAGACACCGGCTCGTCTCGGACGAGCCCCAGGCCTTCGGTGGCGCGGATCTCGGGCCCTCGCCCTACGAGCTTCTCGCGGCCGCCATCGGCGCCTGTACCTCGATGACCCTGCGCATGTATGCGCGAGCCAAGGGCTGGCCGCTGCAGCGCGTCATCACGACCATCCGTCACGACAAGATCCACGCGCGCGACTGCGCCGATTGCGAAACGAAGGAGGGTCGCATCGACCGCCTGGAGCGCGAGATCGAGCTGGAAGGCCCGCTCGACGACCCCCAGCGAAAGCGCCTGCTGGAGATCGCGGAACGCTGCCCTGTGCACCGGACGCTGTCCAGCGAGGTGAGGCTGGTCACGCGCCTGAAGACCCCCTGAGCCGTTCCGCCAGCCGCCGCAACCCGATCTCCGTCTTCATGTCGCGGATGTCGCCGCTCGCGCAACGCGACAGCGCCGCCTCCAGAGACGCCCACTCCAGTCGCGCGCCTTGCTCGAACGGCGAACCGTCGCCAGCGACGGGGTGCGTTTCCGCCTGCGCATCCACCTCGCAGCAGACGAAGTGAAAGATCTCGGCGCACATTCCCGGCGTGGGAAACAGCGGCGGACCCAGAGGCTGGACCGCCGCTGCATCGACGCGGAGACCCGCTTCCTCCATCGCTTCCGCGGCAGCCCGCGCCATCACGTCATCGCCGGTTTCCACGATTCCCGCGACGAGCTCCGGAAAGAGGACCGTTCGAGGCCTTTCTGCCCGGCCGAACTGGAGCGGAATGCGGACGCCGTGGCGCAGCAGGACCTCCACCCGATCGCCCCGCCGGAAGAGGGCGACGACCACGGCGTCCAACCCCATGGGGCGCTCGACGTAATCCCAGCTGGCCTCGCCCGTACGCGACCCGTCCGAAAGGACGAGGCGCATGCGCATGCGCCGCAGCCGCAAATGTCCTCCTTCGCCGACGCGCTGGTCGCCGGTGACCTCGAAGCCCTTCACCTCCAAGTCCGCCTCCTGTCTCCGGTTTCCCGGCAGGAACATGCCCGAATGCGACCGCGCCAGCCGGTTTCCGTCAACTGGAAAGAAAGTGGAAATGAGCGATCCGCATTCGTTAAACTGCAAAATCTGGGGGTAGGAAAATGCCCGACTCCTTCCAGCTCGAGATGATTGTCGCCGCGGAGCCGCAGCGCGTCTTCTCGGCCTGGATGGACAGCCGGGAGCACGCGGCGTTCACCGGCGGCGGGGAGGCCGTCGTCGAGCCTTGGGCGGGCGGCCGGTTCATTGCCTGGGACGGGTACATCCACGGGATCCTTCTCGGGGTCGACGAGGGGCGGCGGATCGTCCAGACCTGGCGCACCTCGGAATTTCCCCCGGAAGCGCGCGATTCGCGGCTCGTCGTTGAATTCGAGCCGGCGCGCGGGGGCACCCGCGTCATCGTCAGGCACAGCGATCTGCCTTCCAGCCACGTGAAGAAATACGAAAGGGGCTGGACCGAGCATTACCTGAAGGCACTCGCCCGCTATTTTGCAAAAGGCGCAAAGCAGAGGACTCCCGCTGCACGGGCGCCAGAATCATCCTGGGGACGGAAGGCGGAACGCCCGGCCCGGCATCCGCAAAAGGCGCCCGCGCGCAAGGCGGCACCGGGAAAAACGACCCGCAAGGCAGCAGCGAGAAAGCCGGCGCGCAAGCCCGTCCGCAAGACGCGGCCCGCTCCCCGGCGCAAGGCTTCCGCGCGCCGTTCCAGGCGCTGACCGCCCCTGGCCATGGACGCGATCGTGATCGGCGCCGGCGTGGCAGGGCTTGCCGCGGCGCGCGAGCTCAAAAAGCGGGGCTTCGAGGTGGTGGTGCTTGAAGCGCGCGACCGGATCGGCGGCCGCGTGCATACCGTCAGGCTGCCCGGGTGGCCTCTCCCGCTGGAAGTGGGCGCCGAGTTCCTCCACGGCAGGCCGAGATCGCTTCTGCCGCTCGCGCGCGACGCCCGCGAGCTCCGCGGCGGACATTATTTCGACGGAATGGAGCGCCGCGACGAGCTGTGGCAGTCGACGATGGAGAAGATCGGCAAGTTGCCGTCGGTGCTCGAGCGGCCCGTCGACAAGGCGCTGCGGACGCTTCGCTGGCGGTTGCGGACCACGCCGGACGAACGGCAGCTCGCTGCCGACTTCCTCGAAGGATTCAATGCGGCGCGCCTCGATCGCGCCAGCGTGAAGGCCATCGCGCAGCAGACGCAGGCGTCCGAAGAGAATGGAGGCAACCACATCGCGCGCCTCCCGCGCGGATACGATCTGGTGCCACGACGGCTCGCCCGCGGCCTGCACATCGAGCTCGGGGTGCGCGTGCGGATGGTGCGTTGGTCGCGCTCGCGGGTCGAGGTCCACGCCGGACACCGCTCCTGGGAGGCCCCGCGCGCGATCGTCACCGTGCCGTTGGGCGTGCTGCAGGCGGGCGCCGTGGTCTTCGAGCCCGCCCTGCCGCGATGGAAGGCGTCGGCCATCGCGGCGCTGTCAATGGGCCCGGTGGTGAAGATCGCCCTGCTCTTCGAGGAGCGTCACTGGCCGCAGGACCTGGCATTCCTGCACGCGCGCGGAGAGGAAGTGCCCACCTTCTGGCGGCCGTTGCCCTCGCGCGCACCGGCGTTGATCGGATGGGCCGCGAGCCGCAACGCGGAAGCCCTGCGGGGAAAGAATCCCGTCACGGTCGCGGTCCGATCCCTCTCCGCGGCGCTGGGCCGGCGCGTCCGGCCCATCCGGGCCGTCTCGTTCGACTGGCAGAAGGACGACCTTTCGCGCGGCGCGTACAGCTGGGTGCCGGTGGGGGCCATGCGCGCGCAGAGGGCGATCGCCGACCAGGTGGGCCCGCTGCATTTCGCCGGCGAGGCGTCGCACTTCGACGGCGCCTGCGGGACGGTGCACGGGGCAATCGAGACCGGCATCCGGGCAGCGCGCGAAGTCGCGACCGCGCAGCGAAAGTTGCCGGTCCGAGCGCGCCGGCCGTAGCATCGCCGGATGGAGGTCCTCGAGCGGATCCAGGCCTGGCACAAGGCACAGCTCGAGCGCGGGCGCGATCCTTCCCTCGGGGTCCGCATCGAGACGTTGCGGGAGCGGCCCGGCTGGAGCGTACAGATCGATCTCGCCGGCACGCGGCTCTCCGGACTGAAGCTCGCTCCCTACAAGGAGGGCGTGACGGACCGCGACTGGCTCGCATATCGCATCAAGGACGACCGCTTCGAAGGGATCGGCGACCCGACCAAGCTGCAGGCCCTGCTTTTTGCCTTCCTCGATCTCGCCGACCGCACCCTGGCGGGGCTCTCTCGCGAGCGCCAGCGAGAGAAGAAATAGAGGCTACCGTCCCGCCGCGGCGGACACGGCCTTGGAGGCCTCCCCCTCGGCGTCGCGGAGCTCGATGCGGCCGAGCTTGAGGGCCTCCAGGCGCTGCGCGATCAGCGCCGAAGGGCCGACGACGACGATGGCCATGTTCTGTGGATGCAACCGCTCGCGCGCAGCGCGAGCCACGTCATCCTTCGTCACCGAGTGCACGCGCTGCTGGTACGTCGCGTAGTAGTCGAGCGGCAAGCCGTGCGACCAGGCGCGCGCATATGCGCCAGCGGTCTGATCGTTGCTCGCGAACAGCGCAGGGATGGCGCGGATGAGCGCCTCCTTGGCGTCGGCAAGCTCCGGGTCGCTGACCTCGCCCGACTTCATCCGGGAAAGCTCCCTCATGAACTCGCCGAGAGCATCGGCGGTCTTCTCGCTGACGACGCCCCCCGCGGCGACGAACGGACCTGCCTCGCGATGCACGTCGTAGAAGCTGAAGACGCCGTACGAATAGGCGTGCTCGGTGCGAAGGTTACCGTTGAGCCGCGAGTTGAAGCTGCCGCCGAGGATGTTGTTCATCACCCGCACCGGAAAGATGTCGGCCGCGGCGGCGGAGACGCCCACTTCTCCGATCCAGATCTGCGATTGCGGCGCGCCTGGCTTGTCGACCAGGGTCACCACGCGCGTCGCGGCCTTCGCCCGCCGGGAACGAACCGCCGGGGGGTGCTTGCCGTTCTTCCACGACGCGAATCGCTTCTCGAGCAGCGGCAAGAGGGCAGCCGCGTTGGTGTCGCCGACCACGAACAGGGCCGCGTTGGAAGGCTGGAACCACGCCCTGTGCCAGGCGACGAGGTCCTGGCGGGAGATGGCCTTCACCGAGCGGGCCGTGCCCTCGCCCGGATAACCCCAGGGATGCTTCTCGCCGAAGATCACGCGCGAGAGCACGTGCTGTCCCACCGACTGCGGATCGTCGAGGGTCTGCGCGATCTGGCCGAGCCGCTCGACCCGGACGCGCTCGACGTCGGCGTTCCGGAACTGCGCATTGAGGGCGACGTCCGCGAAGATTTCCAGCACTGGATCGAGGGTATCGGAGAGCGTCGTCACCGAGACCCGCGAGGAGTCCGCCTCCGCGGCGGCGGCATACCGCGCTCCGAGATCCTCGAAAGCACGAGCGATGGCGGCGGCATCGCGAGAGGGGGTGCCTTCGTCGAGGAGGTCGAGGGCGAGGGAAGCGAGCCCGGCCTTGCCGACGGGCTCGGTGTCGGCGCCGGAGCGCAGGGCAAGATCGATGGCGATCAGCGGAACGTCGTGGCGCTCGATCAGGTAGACGGGGAGTCGATTGCTGAGGGCGAGCTGCTGCGGAACGGGGGCGCGGAATTCCACGGGGCTGCCCGGAGGCGGCGGCTGCGCGCGGAACGCGGAATCTGGCGTTCCTTGCGGCGCGGCCTCTGCCTTGGGCGCGGGTGCCGGCGGTTGGGCGGGTTTCGGGACGGCGGACGCGCAGCCCAGGAGAACGAATGCCGCCCAGAGCGGTCTCATCGGGTGCCTCCCGCCGCTGCCTGCTTCTGTTCCGGAAGCACCGTGATCACCACTCGCTGCTCTTCGTTCATGTACCGCCTTGCCAGTTGCTGGACCTGCTCCGGCGTCACTGCCAGCGTCGCCTCCAGGTTCCTGGTGAAGGCGGCGGGATCCTTCGCGAACATCTCGAAGTAGTTGAGCTGATCCGCCTTTCCGCCGAAGCCCCCGACGTTTTCCAGCTGCGCGAACAGCCCGGACTTGAGGTTGCGTTTCGCGCGCTCCATCTCGTCGGCCGAGGACGGCGCGTCGCGAAGGCGCTTCACTTCCTCGGTCAGCGCCGCGGCGACTTCCTCGGGGGCGTGGCCCGCCTGCACCGTGGCCGTGATCTCGATCAGTCCGCCGAGCTGCATCGCCGGATCCCACGTCGCCGTGACGTCCTGGGCGATCTTCTTGTCGTAGACGAGGTCGTGATAGAGCCGGCTCGACTTGCCGCCGGCGAGCATGCGCATCAGCACCGGCGGCGCAGGGTTCTCGAGAGGCCGCGGGCCGATGTATCCGATGAGCACCTTCGCGAGCTGCACCTGATCGCGCACCGTCTCGGCGACCTCCTTCGTGTGGGGCTGCGTCTTCGCCGTCACCTCCGGCGGCTGGAGGCCGCGCGGGATGGGCGCGAAGTATTTCTCCACCAACCGCTTGACCTCCGCCGGGCGGAAGTCGCCGACGATCGCCATGCCGGCGTTGTTCGGCGCGTAATAGGTGCGGAAGAATTCGCGGACGTCGTCGAGCGAGGCGCGCTGCAGATCTTCGTGCGAACCGATCACGTAGCCGAAGTACGGGTGCGGATCCGGGAAGAGCAGCTGGATCAGCCGCTCTTCGGCGCGTCCGTAAGGAACATTCTCGACGCTCTGCCGCCTCTCGTTGCGGACGACGTCGCGCTGCGTGTCGAGCTTCGTCTGGTCTACGGTATCGAGGAGGAAACCCATCCGATCGCTTTCCAGCCAGAGCGCCAGCTCGAGCCGATCCGAAGGCATGGTCTCGAAGTAGTTGGTGCGGTCCCAATCCGTGGAACCGTTCAGGTTCGTGGCGCCGTTGCGTTCCAGCATGGCGAACACAGTCCGCTCGTCGCCGTTCAGGTGCTTGCTCCCCTGGAACATCAGGTGCTCGAACAGGTGGGCGAAGCCGCTCCGCCCCTTGCGCTCGTTGACGGCGCCGACGTGGTACCAGAGATCGACCGCGACCACCGGGGCACGGTGGTCCTCGGAGAGCATCACCGTCAGTCCGTTGGGTAGCTGATACTTCTCGAACGGGATCTGCGGCAGAGCCGCGGCGGCGATCAGCATCGCGAAGAGCATGCGCGCTCCTGTATTCGGGTTCGCACCGTCTGGCAAATGACGCTGTACGGCCGCAGGGGTGCCGGATTTCACCCTCCGTGACTACCTGCGTCGTGAATGGCCGTCATTGAACGGACCCGACTCCAGCAATCGACCTTCCTGGTCCTGTTCGCTCTCGCGGCGTATGCCTTCTGGCGAACGCTGGAGCCGATCTGGGTGCCGGTGCTGCTCGGGCTCGTGATCGCAGTCGGCGTCTACCCCGTCCAACAGAGGCTGCTGCTCCGCTTCGGAGGGAAGCATCCGGGGCTGCCGGCGGCGGCGGTGACGGCGCTGGTGATGGTCCTGACGCTGGCGATCGTCACCTTTCTCGTGTTCGTGGTCGGCCAGCGCCTCCTGGAGTTCGCCCGCCAGCTCGCAGCCAACTACGAAAAGAAGGGCGCCGCCGGATTGCTCGGACACGATCTGAACGCCTTGCTCTCGCGGTTCGGCGTCTCGCCGGACGAGATCAACCGGCGCATCGCGGAGCTGGCGCGCGATTTTGCCGCCTTCCTCGGCAAGGGTGCGACCAGCATCGTCACCGGCCTGTTCACCGCCGTCTTCATCTTCATCTTCACCGCCATCACCTCCTACTACCTGTTGCGCGAAGGAACGGGCGGAACCTCATGGCTGGTGGAGATGGTGCCGCTGCCGAACGGCCAGGTGGCGGAGATCGTCCGGGACGTCCGCGACGTGACCCGCGCCATGCTCTTCAGCACGGCCGTCATGTCCGCCTACCAGGGCATCACCGCCTGGATCGGATACTGGATCTTCGGCGTCGACAGCCCGCTCGTCTGGGCGGCGCTGACGGGCGTGGCCTCCATCCTGCCTGCCGTCGGCACTGCGCTCGTCTGGGTGCCCGTCGGCATCGTGGCGATCATCATCGGGCACCCGGCGCAAGGGATCGGGATTCTTCTCTGGGGCGGCCTCGTGGTGGTCTTCGTCGCCGATTACATCCTGCGGCCGAAGCTGGTGGGGACGCGCATCAGGATGAGCGATCTCCTGGTGTTCATCGCCATCTTCGGAGGCATCGAGGCGTTCGGAATCCTCGGCGTCGTCCTCGGCCCCATCGCGGTAGCCGTCCTGCTTTCCCTGCTGCGCATCTATCAGCGCGACTACCGCCCGGAGGGACCGGTGCACGTGCACGATCCCACGCAGCCAGACCGCTCCGCGCTGCAGAACGTTCCGTGAGCGTCAGGCGCAGAGGAAGAGCTTCACGCGCGTCACGCCGCGCTGGATGAAATCGAGCGCGCGCGCCGCGGCCTCCGAGACGTCGACGATCCGTCCCTGGACGAACGGGCCGCGATCGTTGATCCGCACCTGGACCGAGCGGCCGTTGTCCAGGTTCTCGACGCGCAGGCAGGTGCCGAACGCGAGCGTCCGGTGGGCCGCCGTGAATGCATCGGGATCGAAACGCTCGCCGCTCGCCGTGCGATTCGCGCGCAGCGCGCCACCATAGTAGGAGGCAAGCCCTTCGCCGATGGGCGCGGTGGGGACCTGGGGCGGCGCATGCGCGCAGGCGGCGGCGAGTACCAGCAGGACGCCAGCGCCTCGCCTCAATGGAACCACTTTCCGAAGGTCCGCTCGAGGAACCCGGCGATTCCGCTGGCGTGCTCGGGGCAGTCGTTGGGAATGGTGCCGGGAAGGAACCACTCCCGGGAAACCTGCTGCGAGGGACAGCCGCCGCCCGCCAATCCTCCGGTGCGGGTGTCGATGTCGTGCTGCTCGAGACCCTCGGGAGGTTGCCAACGCGGCGGCAGCGGCCGGCCTTTCTCCCATGCGGCCATCACCCGCGCCCAGACCGGAGCGGCCAGCCGGCCACCCGTCGCGGCCGGTCCGAGCGGACGCGGGTGGTCGAATCCCATCCACACTCCGGCGACCAGCTCCGGCGTCGCGCCGATGAACCAGATGTCCTGCGCGCCGTTGGTGGTGCCCGTCTTTCCCAGGACCGGCAGGTCCGCGGGGAGGCCAGCGCGCGCCGCGGTTCCCGTGCCACGCTCGACCACGTCCGCAAGCAGCGACGACATGATGAACGCGGCCCCGTGCTGCAGCGCCGGCGAAGTGACGACTCCGTTCTTCAAGAGGACGTCGCCGGTGGCACTACGAACCTCGTCGATGAAGCGAGGCAGGATGCGATCCCCGCCGTTGGCGAACGGCGCGAATGCCGCGACGAGCTCGAGCGGGACCACGTTGGCGGCGCCGAGGAAGCTCGAGGGATACGGAGGGATCACCGCGTCGCCGATCCCGCAGGAGTGCGCCGTGTCCACGACCTGCGCCATTCCGACGCGCTGCCCGAGCGCGACCGCGGCTCTGTTCGAGGATACGCGCAGCGCCTCGCGAAGGTTGAGCGGCTTGTCGCTCGCGACCTGCCCGTCCGCCGGCGCGTAGTCGGCCGGGAGCTGCGCGGGATCGAGCAACGTCGACACGGGAATGCCCGCCTGCACCGCCGCAGCCCAGACGAACGCCTTGAAGGTGGACCCAGGCTGGCGCCTCGCCTGCGTCACGCGGTCGAACTCCGAAAGCGCGTAATCGCGTCCGCCCACCAGGGCGCGGACGTCGCCGGTGTGCGCGTCTAGGGCGACGAAGAGACCTTCCAGGCATTCTTCCGGATCGCCGTTGCACTTTTCGACCGCGAGGCGGCCGAGCTTCCCGGACTCGGCGGCCTCGATCTGGCGCGCCAGCTCCTTTTCTGCCGCCCGCTGCAGCCCCGCGTCCAGCGTGGTCCGCACCCGGAGACCCTGCGTCTCGGCGTCCTGCCCGAAGCGGTCGTTGAGCTCGCGCCGGACGGCGGCCACGAACCAGGGCGCACGGCCTTCCTGCTCCTGCGCGCTCAGCCGGAGCTTGCTCTTGCGCGCGATCGCTTCCTCCTTGGGCGAGATCACCTTCTGCTTGAGCATCTGCGCGAGGACGAGGTTGCGCCGCTTCAATGCCGGCTCGGGGAAGCGGCGGGGATCGTAGTTGGAAGGCGCCTTGGGAAGCGCGGCGAGGAGCGCCGCCTGGGAAACGGACAGCTCGAGCGCCGTACGCTCGAAGTAGCCATGCGAGGCTGCCTCGACGCCGTAGTAGCCGTTCGCGAGATAGATCTGGTTCAAGTACATCTCGAGAATCTGCGGCTTCGTGAATTCGCGCTCGATCCGGCGGGCGACGATCATCTCCGCGAGCTTGCGGCGCAGGGTCCGCGCGCGGGTGAGGCTGTCGGGGAAGACGTTGCGGGCGAGCTGCATCGTGATGGTGCTCGAGCCCTCGCGGAGCGAGAAGGCGCGGATGTCGCGCCAGATCGCTCCCGCTACGCGGCGCCAGTCGATGCCCGAGTGCTCGTAGAAGCGGATGTCCTCCACGGCCAGGATGGCGCCGACGAGCTTCGGCGACATGGCGGTGAGCGGAACGACGATTCGTTCCTCGGGCGCCAGCCGGGCGAGCAATTTGTTGTCGCGGTCGAAGACGAGACTCGCCTGCGGCGCCTTGTACTCCTTGAGCGCGCTCACCGGCGGGCAGTTGATCGCGATGATCCCGACGCCGGCCGCTATGAGCGCGAACAGCGCCGCGGCGCACCACGCCCCGATGCGCACACCTTTCGGCACAGGGGGAAGCCGGGGCATCCTCCCCGGAACAACTGGACGGGCGCTCTTCCTCCCGAACCACCTCATGCGACGGAGCTTCCGCCCGGCGCGTCGAATCCACAAGCTCTTTGCATGCGCATCGACCGCTTCGAGGACGAGGGTCGCTGCGAGCTCAAGGTCCACGGCGAGTTGCATCTTGACGACGCCCGGGAGTTGCTGGAACAAGTCCTGCACGAAGACTGCAACCGCGTCGTGCTCGACTTCTGCGCCTGCGACGTGGAAGACCGCGCGCTGTCGGCGCTGGCGGATCTGTTGAGCCAGTCGCAGCTGCGTCTGGGCGTGCGCGGTCTTCGCGAGCGGCAGCTGCGGCTGCTCGAGTACCTCGGCGCTACCCGGCCACTCGACATGTGAGAGAGTGGGCTCATGCCCACGCACGAGGTCCTGAACCAGGCGCCGCCCCTGCAGGGCTACGACCCGTTGGCATGCGACCTCGCGCTGCTGGATGGGTTGCGCCGGGAAGGGGCTGGCTGGGCCGAGACCGAGGTGGGCGCCTTTGCGCGGCGAACCGCCAGCCCCGAGGTGGTGGCCTGGGGGTTCCAGGCGAACGAGAACCGCCCGCGCCTTTGTACACACGACCGCTTCGGAACGCGCATCGACGAAGTCGAGTTCCATCCGGCGTGGCACGAGCTGATGCGGCTATCCATCGGAAGCGGCGTCCATTCGGGTCCGTGGCGCGATCCGCGCGAAGGGGCGCACGTCGCGCGCGCGGCGAAGATGCTGCTCGTCTCGCAGGCAGAAGCGGGTCATGGCTGTCCCATCTCGATGACGTACTCTGCGTTTCCGGCGCTGCAGCGGCAACCGGATCTGCTGGACGAGTGGGCGCCGCGCATCGTCTCGCTCGATTACGACGCGCGGATGCGTCCCCCGGTCGAGAAGCGAGGCGCGCTGATCGGGATGGGGATGACGGAGAAGCAGGGGGGCTCTGACGTGCGGGCGAACACGACCCGCGCGGAGCCGCTCGGATCGGGTGCCTACGCGCTCAGCGGACATAAATGGTTCTGCTCGGCGCCGATGAGCGACGCATTTCTCGTCCTCGCGCAGGCGCCGCGCGGACTCTCCTGCTTCCTGTTGCCGCGCTGGAGTCCGGACCGGGACCGGAACCACTTCCATCTGCAGCGCCTGAAGGACAAGCTCGGAAACCGCAGCAATGCTTCGGCGGAGGTGGAGTTCGACCGCGCCTGGGCACGGCTGGTGGGCGAGGAAGGCCGCGGCGTGACGACCATCCTGGAGATGGTGAATCACACGCGGCTCGACTGCGTGATCGGCGCCGCTGCGGTGATGCGGCAGGCCCTGGTGCAGGCGATTCATCACTGCAGCCATCGGCGCGCATTCGGGCGCCGCCTGATCGAGCAGCCGTTGATGCGCGCCGTGCTCGCGGACCTGGCGATCGAATCGGAGGCGGCGACGATCCTGATGATGCGCCTGGCGCGTGCGTACGACAGGCGCTCCGCGGAGGAGGCCGGGTTTCGGCGGCTTGGGACCGCGGTGGCGAAGTATTGGGTCTGCAAGCGCGCGCCGGCGATGGTCGCAGAGGCCCTCGAGTGCCTCGGGGGCAACGGGTACGTCGAGGAATCCATCCTGCCCCGCCTGTACCGGGAGGCGCCGCTCAATTCCATCTGGGAAGGCTCGGGCAACGTCATCTGTCTCGACGTGCTGCGCGCGCTGCAGAAGGAACCACAGGCGCGCGACGCGCTGGTCGCCGAGTTACGGCTGGGCCGCGGAGCAGACCGCCGGCTCGACGTCGCGCTGGACCAGGCGGAGGCGCAGCTCGAGTCGCCGGACGAATCCGGCGCGCGCAGGCTGGTGGAGTCGCTCGCGCTCGCGCTCCAGGGCTCGCTGCTCGTGCGTCACTCACCGCAGGCCGTGGCCGGCGCCTTCTGCGCCACGCGGACGGCCGGCGATCACGGGTATGCGTTTGGATCGCTTCCGGCGGGAATCGAGACGGGCGCGATCCTGGAGCGCGCGTGGCCGGAATGATCACGGTCCGCGGCGCGAAGATCGAGGTGGAGCACATCGGACGCTCCGGCGGACCGACGCTGGTATTCCTGCATGAAGGTCTAGGGTCTCTGGATCTGTGGCGCGATTTTCCTCGCAGGGTATCGGAGGCCACCGGGCTGCCGGCATTCGTCTACAGCCGGGCGGGCTACGGGAAGTCGAACCCCGCTCCCCTACCGCGGCCCGTCCGCTACATGCACGACGAGGCGGCACTGCTGCCGGACCTCTTGAAAGCGGCAGGTATCGACGACCCGGTGCTCGTCGGTCACAGCGATGGCGCCTCGATCTCGATCATCCATGCCGGCAGCGGCGGGAAGGCGCGCGCACTTGTGCTCGAGGCTCCACACGTTTTCACCGAGGAGATGGGGCTGCGGAGCATCGCGAAGGCGCGAGAGGCGTACGAGAGCGGCGACCTGCGCACGCGCCTCGCGAAGTACCACCAGAACGTCGACGCCGCGTTCTGGGGCTGGAACCGGCCCTGGCTCGATCCGGAGTTCCGAAAGTGGAACCTGGAGGAGTTTCTGCCGCGGATTCCCGTGCCGATCCTCGTCGTCCAGGGCGAGGACGACGAGTACGGGACGCGCAAGCAGGTCGACGCCATCCAGCGAGGCGCGCGGCAGGTCGAAGTGCTGATGTTGCCGCGATGCGGCCATTCGCCCCATCGCGATCAGCCGGAGGCTACCCTGCGCGGGATGGTGGAGTTCGTGCGGAGATACGTTACGCCGGGTCCGTGAGGTCCTTGCCGACCTGCCGCTGCGGCACCGGGCCTCGCGCGACGACGACGGCAGCGGCGAGCATCAACAGATCGCGCGCCACCGTCCACCACGAGGCGGGCTCGTCGCCGCCGAAGCAACCGCAGCGCAAGTCGATGCCGCGCAGCAGCGCCTGGGAAAGGAAGGCGATGAACGCGACGAGCAGGCAGGCGATGACGGCCGCCGCCGCGCGCTCCATCACTCCCGCGACGAGCGCGATTCCGCCGAGCAACTCGATTCCCACGACCGCAGACGCGACGAACGGCACCAAGGCCGCTGGAACGATGCGGTAGTTCGCCACGTCCTGCGCAAAGCCCGCCATGTCGGGCAGCTTGGTTACTGCCGCCCAGATGAAGAGGGCGCCGAGCACGATGCGGACGCCGGTCAAGACGCGCGCCATCATCGTCCCTCGCCCGTGCAAAGCGCGCACGTTCCCGACTCACCGGGGCCGCCCGCCGCGAGCCAGTCCGCCCAGGCGCCGGTGAGCACCCGCACGTCGCGCAATCCTTTCGCCTGGAGGCCCGTGGCGACCTGGTCCGCCGCAGCGCACTCGCGGTCGCGGTCGTAGACGATCACCATCGGCGCGGCGCCCAGCTTCGGCAAGAGCGGTTCAACCGGGTCGCCGGGGCGCACATGCACGGCGCCGGTGACATGACCGCTCGCGTACTCCTGTGCGGACCTCGCATCGACGAACGCTGCCGCGCAAGCGATGCAGAGCGGCTTCGCCTCCTGCACAGAGATCCGCGCAACGCTGGCGCGGGGATCCTGACAGACCGCTCCGGGCGACTCGGCTGCGGCGAAGACCGGTCTCCCGAGGGCCGAGGGCCGCGGCGAAACGAAATTCGCGGCGATCCCAATGACAGCGCCAGCGACGGCGATGAATCCTGCGCGCAGCAGCATTCCCACGGGTCCAATCATAACCGGCAGGACGATCTAGGCGAGGGCTCTCGGTGGGGTTCCGGCCGGTTCTCCGCGCGCGACGTAGACGGCGGCGGCGAGGTCGCCTGTGACGTTGACCGTCGTCCGGCACATGTCGAGCAGCCGATCCATGCCGATGATCACCACTCCGACGTACGCCGCGATGGGCCGGATGACCGCCGGACCGATTCGCGCCGTCATCACGAAGAGCAGCGCCGCGACGCCGTAAGGCGCCAGCTTGAGCACGCCTTCCACCAGCTTCATCGAAACGTCGTAGAGGCCCTGGAGCATCTCTCGCAGGCGCCGTGACGCATCGCTTTCCGCGGCGGAGAGCGCGATCCCGAAGAGAATCGCGAACACGATGAGCCCGATCAGGTCGCCGGTCGCAGCGGCCTTGACCGGGTTGTCGGGAACCGGCGCCAGCAGGACGGCGGAAACTCCCTCGCCGGCGGGAAGCGCGGCTGGTTTGATCCCGGTCCCGTGGGACAGCTCGCGTACGGCCGCGGGAAGGCCACGTCCAGGTCCGAGCAGGTTCACCAGCGCGACGCCGATGAGAACGGAAATGCCCGAGACCACCACCGTGTAGCCCAGCATCCGCGCTCCGAGGCGGCCGAGGTGCCTGAGCTCCAGATCGGCGACGCCGAGCACGAGCGCCGAGAACAGGAGCGGGATGACCAGCATGAACAGCAGCCGGATGAAGAGCTGACCGAGCGGCTGGGCGAAGTTTCGAATCACCGCGTCGAGCCAAGGCGCTCCGCCGGCGGCAAGGTTTGCGACGATGCCGACGCCGGCGCCGAGGATCAGCGCAGCGATCATCCTGCGATGGGAGACCATTGCCCTACTTTAGTCGGAGTCGGGGAGCAGCGTCCTGCGCCGCACCGTCACGGAGACACCGAGCACGCCGCCGAGATCGATGCCGGCCACCCGCAGGCCGAGATACGTCTCGGTTTCCTCGCCCAGATCGTGACGCCGCCTCAGGCGTCCAAGGTCGTACTCGTTCCGCTTCGCGGGATCGGAGAGAACGACGAAAGCCTCGGTGATTTCGCGAAAGTGCTCGACCGCTTCCGGCTCGGCGTTGACGTCGGGGTGAAACGTGCGGGCAAGCTGCCGGTAGACTGCCTTGATGTCGCCGGCGGTGGCATCGTCGGCAACACCGAGCACGTCGTACAGGTCGCGTTGCGGCATAGGGACAAGATAGGCGTTCGCCCGCGCTCAGGCAGGAGGGACTTCCGAGTCACCCGGAAGCGGGTCGATCCGCTGCAGCACCCGGCCGACGAACCACTCCAGCGAGTCGCGCAGCTCGCGGGGCGGATCGGCGGCGGAGCGGCGGATCTTGCGAAACAGATCCTCGAGATTGCGCCGGTCCGCGCGCGCGAGCTCCGCGACCACGCCTGCGCGTCCGGTGCCGTCGGAAATCGGAATGGTGCCTCGCCGGGCGTGCGTCCTGCGGACCACGCTGTCGTAATGCAAGAGCGCCCGATCGAGCAGCACCCAGGGAAAGTTCGGCTGCGCATGGGGACCGATGCGAAAGCGTCGGCCGCCTTCCCAATAACGCCGCGCGGCGCTCCACCATCCCGCGATGCCGCCGGGCCCGATCTGCCGCACGCTCGCGTACCGACGGCCGAGACCGAAGAGTGCGGTAGCGCCTCCGACTGCGCCGCCGATGGCCGTTCCGGCGAGCAGGCTCGCTCCGCCGACGAGCGCGTCGACCGCGCCGCCCACCGCGGCGCCGGCCAGCGTGCTCGCCGCAACGAGCTCTACGGGAGCGAGACCGAGCAACCTCCACGTCTCTTCGGCGAAGAGGTCCTGCTGGAAGATGGGCCGATCGAGCGACGTCGTCTCGAAGCGGACTTCGCCATGCGCGTAGAGAGCCTCGACGCGCCGACGCGCCTTCTCTTCGCGCTCCCTGAGGTGGTCATGGAAGCTGCGCTCCAGCCGGTCGCGCTCCGCCTCCAGCGCCGCTTCGTGCGCGACGGCGATCTCCTCCGTGTGCGTGAGCTCGTCGAGCAGGAGGTCCGCGATCTCGCTGCCCGCATCCGCGCGGCGGCGCCGCCGCTGCGCCGTCAGCGCCGTGATCGCCTCGTCGATGGCGGCGCGGGACTCCGGCCGGAGCTCGCGGAACGATTCGAGCAACTTCAACCGCTCTTCGAAGCTGACGGAGAAGGCGTCGAAGTCGCGCACCATCTTGAAGTACTGATCCAGGGCTCGGTGCCACTCGAGGCCGTAGTCCTCATCGCCGATGCGGTTGACGAGCGCCATCCCGGGCCGTCCGGTCCAGCGCAGGATCTCCATCTCCGCTTCGTAGTTGCGCCGGAAGGGCCGCGTGCCATCGACGACGTACAGCACGTTCGCTCCGGCGAGGATCGGCGCGAGAAGCTTGCGCTCGTCCGCGAACTCGCCGGTGCCCTGGTATGCGCGGAGCAGCTCCGCCACGCGGGCGGGACGATCGGCGGCGGACACCTGCCGGGATCGAAGCCACGCCAGGGCGCGGGGCGCGTCCTCGAATCCCGGCGTGTCCACCAGCACGAACAGCGTACGGCCGTCCACGCGCACCGGATATTCGCGGACTTCGGTGGTGGTTCCCGGACGGGGATCGATCCGGACGGTGTCGTCTTCCGCGAGGGTGGCCACGATGCTCGATTTGCCCTTGTTCACCCGTCCCACCACCGCAAAGCGCGGAGGGTCGTTCATGGCGCAGCCTCCAGCGGCTGCACGGCGATGTACGGGTCTTCCAGCGCAGCGAGGCTCTCTTCCCAGATGCGCACTTCCGAAGTGGAAGCCGGGCGGACGCCGGCCGCGTCGACGGCCGCCAGGAGCACCACGAGGTGGCGGCGCGATCCCAGCGAACGGCGAAGCTCCCGCATCAGCCTGAGCATGGCCTTGTCCGGCGCTTCCCATCCCTCCGCGACGATCACCACCGGATCGGATCCATTCGCAAGCCGGGTCCAGTCGATGCGGCCTTCCTCATAGTCGCGTCCGCCCACGGGCTGGACGGAGGCGATGGCCCACCTGGTCTGCCGTGAAACTGCGGCCTCCACCGCGGGAAGCGCGGGTACGTCGCGCCACAGAACGAGGGTGCACCGGCTGGCGGCGCTCGCGGGGACCAGCGCCGGTGCGGCGTGCGAAGACTGCGGCGCAGCCAGCTCCGGCTGCGTGCTACGCGTCTCGATGCGCGGCTCCGAAAGCCGGCGAACCACGCGCATCACCTCGGAATCGTCGAGCGGAAGCCGCGCCAACAGCCGCGATCCGCGGACCGCGGCGATGCCGAGCGTCAGGCATCTCGGCAAGAGACCGTAGAAGGCGAGCGACGCGAGAAGGAACGGCCACCAGCCGCCGACGAGCTCGGGATGTGCCGCGCGGCCTCCCCCTGAGAGAACGTAAGATCCTTCGAGCCGCGAGTAGCGCGTCGCCTCCACCAGGGCGCGCGAAGGGTCCGCATCGGGCCAGAACCAGGCAAACGGGGCTGCCAGCGCGTGCACCAAACCGTGGAACCGGGGCGCGTCGAGCTGGAGCAGCGTCGTGCTCCAAGAGAACGCGATGTCGGAGAACACGATCAGCCGCAGGCAACCGAGCAGCGCTCCGACGTTGAAGGCGACCCCGAATGACTGGGTGAGACCGAGCAGGATCCAGGGCTCGAGGTGATGATAGAGCGACCGGCGGCTGCGCAGCCGGTGCCAGAGCGCGCGCCACTCCGCGAGCCGGTCTGCGTTGGCCCCGACCGCCCGGGCGGCAAGCCGTGGATACACCGCCGCTACCAGGCCGCGGAACAGACCGAAGAGAGGCGTGCCCAAGGCGGCGACCGGGAAGAGAAACGACGCGATCAAGAACGCGAAGAGCAGCAATTGAAGCCCGACGAAGACGAGAAGAAAGTCCCAGGCGTTCACGGGCTGCTCGCCGGTGTAGCGCAGCACCGCCGTCGCCGCGGTCCATCCGAGCACGAGCCCGGCGATCAGGAGCGCGGCGCGAATGCCGCGCAATACGTTGGCCACGGCGCGACCGGGGTAGAGCTGACCGGGCTCCGCGTCCCGGCGCGCTTGCAGCCAACGCGCGATGAGGACCCCGCGATCCCGCGGTGCCTCCGGAAAGCTGCCCGTGTCGCGCCCCTCGAGCGCGGCGGGATCCGCGCTCCGGTCGCGGGCGAGCTGCGCTTCGAGATCGACGAGATCGGCGAGCGTCATCGTTCCTCGTGGCAGAACATACCAACCCCGTTGCACACAGCCTTGCGGGAAATGGGTCGCTTGACGACGGCATCGTCGCCCGGGTACACGGCGCACATGGGCGGTTCCGGCCTGTTCGCGCGCGCTCTGACCCTTCCCTGGTGCCGGGCGCTTGCGATCATCGGCGTCTGGCTCTTCGCGGCGAACACGTTGGGCCTTTCGCGCCTCACCGCACCCGGACCTGCTTCCTGCTGCTGCGGTCATCACACTGGCGACGCCAAGTGCCACTGCCGCGCCTGCACACACGCCCGCGAGCTCGCCTCGAACAAACCTCTGGTGAAGACGTGCGGTTTCACGGGCGACATGCCCAGCGTCGTCTCGCCTGAGCCCGCGTACGCGCATGCCGTCCTGCGACCGGGGCGCGTGGTCACCCCTCCGCGGCTCGAAATCGTCCTGCTGGAATCTCCCGCTCCTTCCGACCCTTTCTTCGAAGTGCCAACGCCTCCTCCGCTCTCGCGATCCTGAGGACGACCGTGCCGGCAGCGTCCTGCGCTGCCTGTTCCTGGATCCCGGCCAAGGAGGAAGAATGCGCGCGCGCGCGCTGCCGTGTTTCATGTGTTGCATCGCTTTGGCTGCTTCGGCGCAGGAACGCGAGGTCGCCCTCGACCGCGGCGAGGCGTCCGGTCCTGGGCTGGAGGTGGCCGGTTTCAGACTCTCGGGATTCTTCGTCGGCTCGGCGAACTACAATTCGCGCATCCAGATGGTGCCCGAGTTCGCCGGCAGTGCTCCCGTTTCCTCCGAGCCGACGCGGATCGACTTCCGATTCGATCAGTTGTCCGTCGGCGTGAACCGGATCTTCTCGCCTTGGCTGTTCGCCGGCGCCAGCGTCGAGATCGAGCGCCACCGGCACCGGCACAGCCACGGATTCGATCCCGCGTTCGGATGTCCGGGCGCCGGTCCGTGCGTCGAGCAGTTCGGGACGGAAGCGATCGACACGGAAGTCAGCCTCCATCGCTTCAACGTCACTGCGGTCGCGCCCGTCGGCAACGGGATCGCGCTGTCGTTCGGTAGATTCGACACGCCGTTCGGCTACGAGCGGCACGACGCGGCGCTCAACCTGACCGCGACCACCTCCGAATTGCAGCGGTTCGGCCGTCCCCAGAGCATGACGGGCTTCCAGGCCTCGTACCAGTTCTCGCCGTTGCTCGACGTCTTCACCTGGGTCGTCAATCGTTGGGAGAACGAGACGATCGAAGATCCGCCCGAAGACAACAACCGCGCGAAGAGCATCGGCGGGCGGATCGGCTTCACGCCGCTGCAAGGTGCCAGCCTCCTCAACTTCGGAGTCGGCGGATTCTGGGGACCGGAACAGGACGAGAGCAATGCGCACGCGCGCTGGATTGCCGACGCGGACCTGACCTGGTCAGCATCGTCGCTTCTCGTCGCCAGCGAGTTCGTCTACGGCGGCGAATCGGGCGTCTCTTTCCGGCGCCGCGGGACGCCGTTCGCGGCAGACGGACTCGACAATGCCGACGTGCATTGGTTCGGCCTCTATGTCCTCGCCCACTACGACGTCGCGCCCTGGCTCGGCCTTTCCCTGCGGTATGGCGCCTTCAGGGACGATGAGGGCGCCCGGACGGGCGTGGCGCAGACCCTGCAGTCATTCACGATCGTCCCCATCGTCCACCTCTCGCGTCTGATCCCCGAGTTGCGGCCGCGCGGCGTGACCTACGCGCGGACGCGGCACCCGATCGACTGGGTGGATCTGCGGCTCGAATACCGGTTTGGTCACTCCAACCGGACCGTCTTCTCCGACGTTGCTCCCGGCCTGCCAATCACCGAAGCCACGAACGGCGCGCACGTGGTCACCGCGCAATTCGTGGTCAACTATTAGGGAGAGGCCAACCATGGAGGGAATCCGGCTGTCCCGCTTGACGATCAGCGGCAGGATACTTTGCACGCTCTTTCTCGTGGGGATCGGCTGCGGTGCCGTCGCGGCGTTCGCCCAGGCCGCCACCGCCGTCGGCGTTTCGCCCGCGGCAGTCCAGGCGAGCCTGGCGCCGGAGATGCCGATGGCCTCGATGCGTCACGGGGAGGCGAGCGGAGAGCGGGAGATCGACCTGGGGGAAATCTCCAGCGCGGCGAAGGTCTGGATGCGCACGCCACTCCTCATCCAGACCAGCCACACCCACCTCTTCAGCCAGACGCTCATCGCCGGCCTGCTGGGACTCATCTTCCTCTTCGCGTCGGTGCGGGAAGGACTGAAGGCGGCGATCATCGCACTGCCGTTCGTCGGCACCTTGCTGGACATCGGTGGAATGTGGTTGACGCGCTTTCTTTCGCCTGCGCTGAGCTTCCTGGTCATCGCCGGCGGCACGCTGTTCGCCCTCGGCTACGTGCTGATCGCGGCGTTGTCCATGTACGACCTCTGGCTGCGAAAGGAGAGCGCATGAGAGTCCGCATCGCGCTGGTCGTTGGCATGCTCGCCGCCGGCTCCGCACTCGCGCACATCACTCCGCCCGTCGTTCTCGCGTCGGACCGCGACGCGGTGAGCGCCTTGCTTGCGGGCGCAAGGCGCTACTTCCTCCGCGAGGTCCGGCTGACGGCGGCCGAGCGGCAACAGATGGAGAAAGAGACAGGCTGGCATCCGGACGAGGACTTCTATCGCTTCTACATCGGCCGCGACGAACAGCTGCACGACGTCGGCGCGGTCGCCTTCCTCACCGAGTACACCATCCACGGGCTGGTGCGCGTCGCGGTCGCGCTTGCACCGGACGGCAAGGTGACGGGCGCCCGCGTCGTCGAGCTGACCGAGGAGACGTACCCGTGGGTCAAAGGGCTCATTGACCGCGGCTTCTTGCAGAACTTCAACGGCCGGGATGCGCACGCTTCGTTCGCCATGGAGAGGGGACCCGGAAGCTCGATGCCGCAGTTTTACGGCAACGTGATCGCAGGCCTCGTCCGCCGCGCGGCGCTGCTGTACGAGGCCGGCATCCTCAGGCGCGGACGGCCTTAGCGGTCACCAGCCGACGCCGAGGTTCAGGAAGGGAATGCCGAGCGGGAGCACGCTGTACAGGCCCCCGCACCCGTCGCAGATCAGGTCCGCGAGCGCAATGTCGCCCCAGAAGGATTGGCCGAAGAGGCGGACGCCCCAGAGCACGACGCCGATCCTGCCGAGCCCGGTGCTGCTCACGTCGCGGCCGTACGCACCGGGAATCCAGACCTCGGCGCCGATGCGGACGCCCCGGGTCGCGAGCACGGAGAATCCGGCATGTGGAATGATCACGCCGTCTCCGTTCGAGGTGACGAAGTACGAGAGCACGCCCAGGTTCAGATAGCGATCGGGATTGCCGAACGTCAGGATGGGCCCTCCTCCGGCAACGAAGTAGGTCGACGTGCTGCCTACGAACGGGGCGAAGAGGAGCGCGTCGACCTCCAATCCGACAGCGCCGCCCTGGAAAGGAAGGCTCATCCGCACGGTCGGGCCGAACACGAACGCGCCGACGGGAATGGCGGTATGCAGGCCGAGGGCGATGTTGGGCGTGATTCCGTGATCGAAGGTCAGTGTTCCGAGCTCGAATGCGTTGAACGAGCTCGTGCCCTGCGGGCGGGTGAATGCAGTCGGGGCGAGGATGACGCGCGTCGGGTCACCGGATGGCGTCGTCGACCCGTACAGGCGCGCGTATGTTTTCGCGGCCTAGTCGCTCAGGACGGAATCCTGATTCGCCATTTCCGCGATGGTTTCCTTCGCTTGGCCGCCCGGATCTCCCTGCGCCGCGATGGAGTGCAGGCAATACGAGCGGGCCGCGGGATCGATGCTGCGGCAGAGTCCGAGCAACTCGGGATCGAGCTGGCGCGGCTCGGCGGGTTCCTGGGCCAGCGCCGCAACGGAGAAGCAGCACATGCTTGCCGCCAGCATACGCATTCATTCCCCTCCGCCGTACGACGACCTGCCGTCGCGAACGGCCACTCCACATCGTGGAAACTGCGACCGTAGCTTGCTAGTGTGCCCGCCCCGGGGGTTCCATGGTGGAGCAGACCGCTCTGGCGCGCACGATTTCGGACGACGAGCGCGTGCTTGCCGCGCTTCGCGTCGGCGACGAGCAGGCCTTCCTCGTCCTCGTCCAGCGGCTCCATCCATCGATGCTGCACGTCGCCCTCGCATTCGTGCCCAGCCGCGCCGTCGCCGAGGAAGTGGTGCAGGAGGCGTGGCTCGGCGTCCTCAAGGGTCTGGCGCAGTTCGAAGGGCGCTCCTCGCTTCGCCGATGGATCTTCGGCATCCTTTCCAATTGCGCGCGGACCCGCGGCGCCCGGGAGGCCCGCTCGGTCCCTCTCTCGTCGCTGGGCGCGGAAGACGACAGCGAGCCCGCCGTCGATCCCTCCCGGTTCCGGCCGCCCGATCATTCCCACTGGCCGGGGCATTGGTCGTCGCCGCCGACGCCTTGGCCGGAGGAGCAGTTGCTCCGGCGCGAAGCGGTCGAGGCAGTCGAGCGCGCGATCCAGGACTTGCCGCCCGGGCAACGCGCGGTGATCACGCTGCGCGACATCCAGGGTTGCGAGTCCGCCGAAGTGTGCGACGTACTCGGCATTTCCGAAGGCAACCAGCGTGTCCTTTTGCATCGGGCCCGCTCGAAGGTACGCGCGCACCTCGAGCGACGACTGCAAGCGGAGAAGCCGCGATGACGCTACGCGCGCCCGAGCAGATGACCTGCCGCGAGTTCGTCGAGTTGGTGACCGAGTACCTCGAGGGAGCGCTCTCGCTCGAGGACCGCACGCGATTCGAGCACCACCTCGTGTTCTGCACCTGGTGCGTCGACTACCTGCAGCAGATGCGCGAGACGCTCCGCGCCGCCGGACGACTGCGCGAGAGCGACGTGCCCGAGAATGCGAAGGAGAAGCTGCTGCGCGCCTTCCGGCAATGGAAGCGAGGCATCCCGTGATCGCCTACAAGTTCCTGCGTGTCGGCGCCGTCGGTCCCTTCACCGGTCACCGCTGGTCGCCGGGAACGTGGGTCGACGCGGCCGATGTCCACGAAGGCCTCGGCGTGCACGCCTGCCGCGTCTCCGATCTCGCGTTCTGGATCGGCGAAGAGCTGTGGCGCGTCGAGTTGCAGGGGCACGTCTGGGAGCGCGCGACGCAGATCGAAGCCGCGCGGGGACGGTTGCTCGACCGCGTCGCGGGCTGGCACGGGAAGGCGCGAACGGAGTTCGGACTGCACTGCGTGTTCCAGGCGCGAGACA
>VBKI01000082.1:0-12695 GCA_005879535.1 Deltaproteobacteria bacterium
ACTGATTGAGCGCGGCGCGATCCCTCACGGTTGGACGCTGGCCCGGGAGGCCGAGGAGCCGGGAGCAAGGCGACGGAATGCGCTGATCTGTCCTTCACCCGCTCCGGTCGCGTCAAACTGGAATTGGGATACACGCGCATTGCCAGCGTTTGACAGAGCGAGAATAAACACACCTTGGCTCCGATGGAGTGTTCCGGCAATCGTGAGCCGAGCAGTCGTTGTCGTTGATACAGGTGTCCTGCGGCGTGTGACAGAAGTACCCTACAATCGACGGCTCCCCTGACGCAGAACAGAATCCATTGATGCCGCAATCCGAATCGATGCGGCAGTTCCCGGCAACGCAAAAGTTGTCGCTGCCGTACGTATAAGGCGATCCATGGCAGGCGCAAGTTTCAGTTGTTGGGCAATCGTTATCGCTGCTGCACTGATCGTAGGTGCAGCCACAACCAGCACCTGCGCCGCTGTGGATGCAGCGACCATTGATGCCCTGCGTGCAGTCGTTGTCACTCGTGCATGTGAATTCAGGCCCCGAACACGATGCACCGCCAGTGCCCGCGGTGCATCCGCAGTCGCCTGGGCCAGCGAGCGTCGAGCATAGAGCATTATTGGCCCGATGATTGATCGCAGCTGGCTGTGAGCAGCCGCAGGTGCCCATCAGCGCTGCAATTCCAACGGCGAATGTGCTCCTGAACATGAGAGCGGACCTCCGCACTGGTGCGTTCTAATCCTGAAGGTGCGTGAAGGTACTGGCGTGGAGAACACGATGTGAACGGCGGGACATGTCCGGCCAGCCGCCGCGCTTCCCAGACCTCGATCGCAAGTACGGATCGGTGGCGCACGTTCATCGGCTCCCCGGCGGGCCATGTCATGTCCGCCGCATCTCTTCACACCCCCGCGCGCCCCGCTTCGCGCGGAATCCGGCACGGTCAGCGCGGGCACCTGGAACACAGCTACACCCGAGAAGAGGTGGTTCCCGCAGACTATGACGTCGCCTGCGACGATCAGCATCGGCGGGTGGGACGACGGAACCGTACTCATCGGAGTCGAGTCCAGCCGCGAGCCTTCCGCATGGCAGGAGTCAGCTCGTTTTACAGGTGTCGGAATGGCGACGCCGCTGACGTGACCGCTGAGGATCCTTTTGCTGAGCCTGCGGCCAGTGATTTCGGTATCTGGGGTTTATCGCCGGTCACGGACGCGAAGTACTCATCGGCGACGTGATGGAGCTTTACACGAGCTTCGGTTGGACCACGCTCTGCAGCACCTCCAGATCAAGCGCGGCCCTGCGGGAGGAGGAAAGTAGGAAGCTGGCTAGAATTTGGTATAGGTCCGCTTGGTACAGGTGCAGTCAACCTGCAGCAAGTACGGAGGAACAGCGGTTTCAGACCCGGGTAACGAGCAGAAAAACCGAAAAGGCTTGTTACAGCCTTGGTACAGGTCGAGGAAACATGCTGGAGTTGCTCACAAGAATTGGTGGAGGCGGCGGGAATCGAACCCGGCCAACTCGATGATCTGGACGCCGTATCGCCGCGGCATCTCGGACAAGTCCGCGACCCGCCGAGGAGATGAGTGGCCCGCGTGCGCTATCTCGCGCGACGAAGCCGAATCCGGCGGACAGCGTGGACCAGCGGGACCATGGTGGCTTCGTGCGCCGCAACCTCCGCCTTGGCAACGAGGCAGTCCGGCATCCACGATTCTTCTGGAGCGAACACGAATCTCCACGATCCTGTGATTTCCTTCACGTCTTCAGAGAGGGTTACCGCGCCTGGTTCCACAAATGTTCACGCGGGTTCTCGAGTTTCATGTGCCCAGCCTGTGCCACGGTCACGCCCGAATACCGGCCGCGCTTCTCTCGATGTTGTCCAAGTCGCTGCGCTGCTCGGCTGTCCCTGCACGCCGGGAGTGCGCATCCATGGCCATCGACCCTGAAGGCCGCGAGAAGCTCTTTCGCTACGCGCTCCGGCCCCCCTTGGGATCTGCAGCGGCTCTCGATGGGGGAGGACGGCCCCCGTAGACGACGAAGGTCTCGTCGTCGGAGACCAGATCGCCGCCGGAATCCACCGCCCGGCGCCGATTCTCGGATCCAAACGACCGTTTCTTCCGCCTATCCCCCTTCGAAATCCCGCATCACGGATAGATCGTCGTCGGCTTCACCGACGTCGACTTCGCCTGGATGTTCACCGGACCGAACGCGAGGCCGGACGCTTCCTGGACGAAAGTCGCTGGAAAGACCTGCAGATCCAGGGTTTGCGCGCTCGCGTTGGTGTCCTTCATGCAACCGCAGGTGCCGACGTTCCCGTTGCTGTCGGTCTTGACCAGCCACATGCCGGGCCCGCCGTAGGTCAAATCCGCAGTCCACGAGTCGCCGGCGACCGCGTAGCCGCCGTCGCTCGTCCGGATGACGCCATTGAATCGGTTGCCACCGCCGGACGTGAGGCCCGTGTACGTCTTCTGCCAGACGATGTTGCCCGAGGCGTCCGTCTTCAGCATCCAGCCCGTCGTCGCCTGTGCAAACACGTTGCTCTCGCCGGCCAGGACGAAACCGCCGTCCGGGGTGGCGACGGCGCCGCCCTGCTCGCGGCTGACGTCGTAGTACCCGTTCGAACCGCCGTATCCTTTCTGCCAGACGATCCCGCCGCGCGCGTCGAGCTTGAGGAGAAAGAAGAGCTCCTGGAACGGAGAATCCCGCTGCTGGACGGTGCCCGACACGACATAGCCGCCATCCGGCGTCAGGAAGATCGGGTACGAGCTCTCGCCGCCGCCGCCGCTCTCCCAAACATTGCCGTAGTAGGCGTTCGACCACTGCGCGCCACCGCTCGCGTCGAGCTTCATGACTACGAGGACGTGAGCGTATCCGGAGGCGAGCTTCGCGTCGGCGACTCCGGTCGCGACGTAACCCCCGTCGGCAGTCGGCTGCAGCGAGCCGAGTGTGAAGCTGCCGCCGTCGAACGCGCCGGGAAACGACTGGGCGGTCTCGGAATAAGCGACCGACCACTGCAGCGCGCCCGACGACGAGATCTTCATGATCAGCCCTTCGAGGATCTGCGCGTACGTCGGCGACTCGTTTCCGACCGCGATGTAGGTTCCGTCGGGCATCGGCTCGATGATGCTGGCGCCCGCGAAGTAAGCTCCGGTCAGGTCTCGTTGCCACGCGATCGTCCCGTCGCTGCGGAACTTCGCGAACCATCCGCAGCCGCCGGCGCAGGCCGGATTGTCGAAGTCGCCGCCGGCGAGAACGAACCCTCCGTCGGCCGTGTGGGCGACGGCGCTCGTCGACTGCGCCGAGTTGGCGCAGGTCGAGTACAGCTTCTGAAATACGTTCTGGCCCGCGGTCGGCGTGACCGCGACCAGCCAGGCGCCTCCGAAGAACGGCTGCTTGTGCGTCGAGCAGACGTTCTGCTGGTTCGAATCGCCACCGCCCACGACGATCGTGCCGTCCGAGAGCTGGGTCAACGAGTTCCCGGTCTGGGAAGCTTGGTTGTATGGCGAGAGCGCGACGGTCCATACCTTATCGAACGGACCGCCGCTGGTCGGTTGCGTGAAAGCAGACGAAGGGACGAGCACCGCGGCGATTACGCAGAAAATTTTCCTCTGTGCGTGGGACATGTGCCGACCTCCATACAACCCCCTCCGACCGCGTACGCCCAGGCCGGGGAACGGTTACGCCGGAGCGGCGCTTTCTGCTAACGAAAGTCTTGCTGAAGCGCGTCCTCCTCTAGCAGCGTTGACGTTATGAAGGAGGCTCCGTTGACGGAAGGCGGCCTATCCGATCCAAGCGGCCGTTTCTTCCGCCTATCCCCACGTCTATCTGGAGCTCACCGAGGGCCATCGAAGCGGGATGCCATCTGGGCCAGGGCTATGTATTGGCTCGCCCCGCGCTCCCGCCGCCGGCGATCGTGGCCGCTCGGCGGCGCCTGACCTACGGCGCTGGCCGGGTCTGCTTGCGGATCTTCTTGATGAACGTCCGCGTGCAGCGGCCGTGCGTGGCCTCGTGGTTCATGATCTCCACGAGCAGCCGCGTCTTCGCGTCCGCCGGGAAGATCGCCGAAGCGTTCGCCTCGCTTGCGAGGTGCAGGCCTTCGGACGTGACCGGCCCCTTCGGTCCCGCGGCGGCCGCGGCCGCCGGCCGATAGTGCGACGGCTTCGTCTTGGTGACGTCGCGGAGCCCGGACGAGGTGTCGGCGCGCCGGCCCGAGCCGTCGCAGCTGGGACAGATCGCGGTCAGGAAGGGCACTTGCGGCTGCACGATGTCGCCCAGCCAGACGATGCAGGCGACGGGGTCCGTCAGGAGCATGCGGCCGAGCTTTTCGTGGCCCGCTTCGTCGCGCGCCGAAAGCTTCAGGACGCGATTCCGCTCCCGCAACCAGCGCAAGAGTAGATCGTCGTCGATTTTCACGCGCGACGCCCTTCGCCGCATCGGGGGACGCCTGCCGCCGCTACCGGCAACCCTCGTGGACGCGCCGACGCGCTTCGAGCGGGCCGCACGCCGGACCCACAACGGCCACAGATCGCGGACGGCCATGCCCGCAATGAACGCCACCAGGATCGGATCGAGGATGCTCATGGTTGACCTCGCTGCTGTCTGGCCCCAAGCCCCCTCTGCCATCCAGGTTCGTGTTTTTCCACCTCGCTGCACCGCTCTCTCCTGCGCCCGGAATTCTGCGAGGCGCAGGTCGAGCGGTGAGCAGCACATCTGTCGCATCCCGGCCGCAAACCGGGGAGTGCAGGTTTTAGAAAAACGGAAACGCGGAGATCACGCGGACCGTCGGTGGGATGTTCGAGGACGCCATGCCGACACGTCTTCAAATATGCCCTGTAACAAGGGCGCGCCAACTTTCGTTGAAAAACGCGCGAGCCATAGCGAAAGTGTTCGATAACAGCCATTTGATTAAGCATTTCTACGCAGGCGTCGCCGCTCCTGTCTTCGGCAACCGCTGGGCGGTTTGGCCGGTTCGGCAGAGCCTCACGCCGTCCTGCTGTCCCCGAAGCGGTGCGGCTGCCGCGTATAGAACGGAAGGATCTGGATCAGGTTCCGGGCGTCGCCCTCGAGAGGATCAAGACACGCGGCTGATCGTGGTCGAGCGCTCTCGATGGGCGCATGCGGAACCGAAGCTGCCCTCCTGCATCCTCTTTCCAAGGAGTTGATCGAATGATTCCTGCCATCGGCAGGTTGTCGCATCGATCCGACGGTCATCTGCGCAGCCCCTGTGCAACGAGGCGAGCTGCCGTTGCGAGGCTGTACACCCGCGAGAGGAGACTGGCGTGAAGGACGTGAAGACCATCGGACTGATCGGTGCCGGCCATATCGGGAGCCAGCTCGCGCGGCTCGCAGTGAAGAACGGCTACCAGGTCGTCATCAGCAACTCGCGTGGGCCAGAGACCTTGTCCACGCTCGTGGCAGAGCTTGGGCCGAAGGCGCGCGCCGCCACCGCCGCAGAGGCAGCGAAGGCGGGAGACATCGTGGTCGTGACTGTGCCGCTGAAGAACTACCCGCAGGTACCGGTCGAGCCTCTGGCGGGGAAGATCGTCATCGACACCAACAACTATTATCCGCAACGCGACGGCCGCATTCGCGAGCTCGACGACGAGTCGACCACGACCTCCGAGCTCCTCCAGGCGCACCTGCCGAAGTCGAAGGTGGTAAAGGCGTTCAATCACATCTACGCCGCGGACCTCACCGCCCATGGACAGCCGGCCGGCACGAAGAATCGTCGCGCGTTGGTGATCGCGGGAGACGACCGGGAAGCCAAGGCGGTCGTGGCTCGCCTGATCGACCAGTTCGGGTTCGAAACCTTGGACGCGGGTCCGCTGAAGGAGGGATGGCGCATCCAGCGCGACACGCCGGGCTATGGTCCGCGCCGCACGGCGGACGAGCTGCGCAAGGACCTCGCCTCGGCGAAGCGATACGCAGAGCGATAGCGGGACTCTCGATGCCGCGGGGGATGCGGGCGGTGAGGAGGCGTTCCGGCGACTGGCTGTGGCGGTGCCGAAGGACGAGCGGGTCGATCTACCGGGCGCGGGGAGGTGAAGCGGAAGCTGTTTGCGTTCGCGTCGAAAGGCGATCGGCATGGCAATTCCATGCCAACGGCCTCCGCGCCGTCCGCCAACTAGCGGACATACGAGGAGCAAATTGGTGGAGGCGGCGGGAATCGAAGAGACGCAGACCGGATGCGCGAAACCCTTTGCGAGACGCGAATTTCCCTCGCATCCGGCTGCACCGACCAAGGAAGCTTGATCCCGCCGTCTCCTGCCTCGTGCCGCTCCGTACCGCCCCAACCCGCCGGCTCATGGCAACCATGTGGCAACGTGAGCCGCACCTCGTAGCGATGACGGATAAACGCGGTTCTTGTCGACTTTCTCCCGCCTCCCCGGGCTTTTCGGACCAACCTCGAAACGCTGCCAGAGCGCGGCCCGGCTCTGCAACCCCCCGTCCGCGCAGGGCATGCCTGTCGCCGCGACCAAATCCACCGCGAGTCCCAGAGAGGGATGGCGCCGACCACGCCTCTCGGGTCCGCCGCAGCTAGGGCGGCGACACGCAGACGAGGCCCTGCCCGGCGCCGGCGCAGGTTTGCGTTGACGTGTCGCAGTACCCCACGCACTGGTCGTCGAAGATGCAGGGCTGGAAGATGCACTGCGACGTGCAGGGCTCGCCGTCGGCCTTTCTCGGCTGGCAGATTTTCGTCCCGTCCGCATCGCACCAGCTCGCCACGCACTGGAGCCGTGTGGTCGTGCCCGCGCGGGTGAGCATACATGGCTGCCCGACCACGGGCAGGGCGGCGCATTTCCCGGTGCCGGAGTCGCAGTAGTACCCCATTCCGCACACGGCCGTGGCGCCGCAGCTGGCGCCCAGGCCGACGTACGGCACGCACGAACCGGGGGAGCCGCTGCACACGTACCCCGGCGCGCACTCGGAGAACCCGCTGCAGGAGCCGCTCGTCTTCATCGCCTTGCAGGTGAGCGTGCTGTCGCAGTAGAGCCCAGCCTGGCAAGGGCAAGGGCCACCCGCGCCGGAGGGGGCCACGCAGACGGTGCCGGTGGCAGAGGAACACCCCAGCCCCGGCGCGCAGAGCCCGGGGGGAGCGCACGGCTCGCCCTCGGTGAGCCAGGCGACGCACTCGCCGGTCGGGAACGGGGCGCTGCACCTCGGGATGGGCGCACTGCAATAGCCGCCAGCGCAATGATTCATGACCTCGGAGGAGCACTGGCCGCCCGGGGCGACTGCGCCAGTGAGCGCGGCCGTGCAATCCGCGAGAAGATTTCCTTCGAGAACGCTCAAGGCGGCGCAGCCGTCGAGCGAGGCGAGCGTAAGCGCGCACGAGCCTCCCTTGGCGCGGTCGTACACGGCGCGGCCGGCATCGACCTCGGCCTGCACCCCGGAACACAGCGCGTCGCTCTGCGCCTTCTCCGCGTTGATAAAGGCCGGCGCCGCGCTCTGGCACTGGCCCTCCTTCTCGACGGCAATTTCCCCGAGAGTCTTGCAGAAATCGAGCGCCGTGGCGGTGCTGCCAACCCTTGGCTCCGACGAGCAGGCGCCGGCGAGCGCCGCGCAGGCGAGCCCGGCGTACACATGGCATGTGGCGCCTACAGGTCTGCGACTGGAGGCCGCACACCGGAACGCGAGCTTCCCCGCGAACAACCGGGTGGCTTTCAACATCGCCGCGAGCAAGTACAGGCTCCCTGGTGGCGGTGAAGTACTCGGAACAGATCGTGTTCGTGCAACACGTGGACATAATACTTGAAGGCCGGAGATACGATGGACGACGCAGAAATGCATCGCAGAATCGTCGGGTACGGGGTCCGCGTGCTCGGAGTGTCGTTTCGGACCGAGGCGCCGGACAGCCCCGTCCTCCGCTCGCTCGACAACGACGGGTTCTTCGCGCGCAAGCTCCGCGATACAGCGCGGCTTGTCCTCCATGTCCACGTCCGCAGGAGTCAAGGCGGGATCTGGGCGCCCGACGAGCACGGGAACATCGACGCTTTTCTTAGCGGCGTCGGTGCTCGTGTCCACGAGACCTGCATGATCGCCCATGAACTCGGGCACGCCGTGCTCGAGATCGAGCGGCGGCGGGAACCGCCGACGAGTTCAGCGATCACCTCGAGGGGATCGGAAAGCGGTTGGGAGAGGAGAAGCCGATCACTGTCGCGGAGGCCAACGCGTTCTATGGGGAGGAGAAGGCCGCCTGGGAGCATGGCGCGCGGCTCCTCGATGAGCGAGGCTTTACGCGCTGGTTCAGGTTCGGGCAGGTGTGCGAGAAAAGCCTCGCGACGTACGAGCGGGCGATCCAGTCTTGCTGTGTAGGTTGGCGGGCGCCGCCGCTGAACGACTTCCTCGACCCGCTGGTGGCGCGCGACCCGCCATCTGTGGCTTAAGCCGCTAGCGCCGGCGATAGTGCAACGCCACGATGCCCGATTTGAGCCGTGTCGCGGCCACGAACTTCAGGCGCAATGATGGCTGCAGGCCGGAAAACAAGAACGGACCGTGCCCGGCCACCACGGGGTGGACCACGAAGCGATATTCGTCCACGAGGTCCAGGCGCTGAAGCGCGGCCGAAAGTTTGGGGCTACCCACCAGCAGTCCGCGCGGCGTGGCCTTCTTCAACGCCTTCACCGCCCGGATCAGGTCCCCTTCGACGTGATGCGTGTTGCTCCACGGGAAGTCGCGGCGCGTCGTCGAGACCACGTACTTGGGCTTGGCTTCGAGCTTCTTCGCCCAGTCCCGGTTCGACGGTGTCGCCTTCGGGTCTCGCGCCACTTGGGGCCAGGCGTCCTCCATCAGCTCGTAGGTCCGGCGCCCGAAGAGCATCGCCCCCGCCGCGTCCATCAGGCGCGTCCAGTAGCGGAGCATCTCGTCGTCGGCGACCCCTTCCCGGTGGTCGCAACACCCGTCCAGCGTCAAGTTGAGCGCGAAGGTCAAAAGCCCCATGGCGCGACTCTCTCCCAGGCTGCATATCGCTTCAAGCTTGGGCGAAATCGAACCCTCGCCGAGGACGCAATCACGAACCCGACGGCCACTACATTTCGCGAAACATCCGAGCCACTCCGGCCTCGTCAGCACCAGTAGTCCAAATTTTGGGATCGGTTCTTAGCCGGCCGGCTACGGCGTCCAACCCTCCACGGCGCAGATTGTGTCCCAGATTCGCAGCGGGGGCATGCGAGTGCCACCGGCGAATAGAGTTCGTAGGAAGCGCCGCCCGTACAAGTGCAGGAGCACGGTGTGCCAGCTCTCGATGCCCCGGCGCAGCGACGCGAAGTTCGCCTGAATCCCCTGCTGCGGGTTCTTCAGATTGCCTTGGGCTCGAGCATCGAATGACTGCTTTGCGGCCTCTGGATCGGCATCGAACCACCAGACCGGGACGCCGGCAGCCTGCAGCGCGAGCACGAGCGCAAAGCCACCGGGCGGGGTGTAAGGCCAGTCGAAGACCGTATCAGTTGCTCGACTGACAAGTTCATCGCGAAGGGCGGTTGCGTCCCCGTTCTCCACCTTTGTCCAAGAGAATCGCAGGCCCTTGCTGTCGATCTCCCGCTCGTCAGTGTCGACGCGGTCGAACCCCCGCTGCTCGGAGAGCCACCGGGTGACGCTGGTCTTCCCTGCATTGGACCAGCCATTCACGACAAGGATCCGGCGCGCCATCGCACCCCATGTATATCGGCCAGCTGCTGGAACCCGCCAGCCTCGGACCGGCGCTGCTTCAGGATGCACGGGAGGAGATGGCTCGGCCAGTGATCAAGAGCCGGCGATCTCGTCGCGGACACGTTCAACAAACGCGATCATGCGTTCGAACCGCTTAGTGTATTCCGGGTACGGGCATCCTTGTGCACGGACTGCGGGATTCGCGCGCAGAAAGTGACGTACCGCCTTGAACGTCGCGAGCACCTCACCGACGCAAAGAGTACGCGAACCTCAGGTCACTTCGCTTGATGATCGGCATGGCAATTCCATGGCAACGGGCACCACCCCGTCGGCCAACTAGCGAAGAGAAGAAGAGAAAATTGGTGGAGGCGGCGGGAATCGAAGAGACGCAGACCGGATGCGCGAAACCTCTTGCGAGACGAGAACTTCCCTCGCATCCGGTTGCAGCGACAAAGGAAGTTCGGTCCCGCCGTCTCCGCGGTCGTTCCGTCCTGTGCCGCCCCGGTCCACTGCTTCATGGCAACTGCACGGCAACAGAACCGCGCGTCCGCATTCGTGCGTGCTCGTGAAGCCTGCAGGCTGATCCGCTACTACCACGGTCCCAAGCCACTGAATCGAATGACCGGTGCGTAAGACCTGACCGATGGTGCCTGTATCGACGATACAGTGGAGTCCCTGACCGGAGCGGGCGAACAGGCATGGATCGGCCATCAGCCGACCACGCGGGATTCGTGGTCGAAGAAGGAGCGAGGACAGATAAGGCCGGTTCCGTCGCCTTGCTCCCGCCTCCCCGGTCCAACTTCTCACCTTGTCAGACCGCGGCCGGGGTCTGCAACCCCGCCGCGCAGGGTTGCGCTGGTAGAGCCGCATTCCCAGCACCGTGGAGTCAGGACTTCAAGTTCTGGCCGGCGGTGGCGCGGGTCGAAAGCGCTTACGGCGACAGGAATCTTATTTGCTCGTGCCCGCCGGCGGACTCCTACGCCGAGGCCGAGGCGCAGACGAGCTGAGAGCGCGGGCTAAGCAGAACCCGCGAAATACTCCTTGGCTTTGGCCCAAGCTTGCGCGCCAATGAGACGGCCTATCGCGCGAGACTGTAGATCGCCTTCCTTGAAGTGAATCCCGCCGTACCGACGCGACATACCGGCTTGGTCAGCAGCCGCACTGAAAGTCGGCCACGACAGAGTAACATCGAGCGCAGGCACAGCTCCCGGCTCGACTCGCGAGCTGCCAGCTTTGATGGTGACGGATTGTCCGAACGCGTCGCTGCCCGTAAATGATTTGAGGACCTCTGCACCTGCGGCGCTGAATGCGCTGTGACCGGAGCTGAATTCCGGAAACGCGGGAGTTGGCACCACGCTCGTCTGGTAAGCTTGCCAGTACTCGCCGAGAATGGTTTGGGTTCCTTTGTAGGGACCGCCCCAAGCATTTATCTCGCGGCCAGCCATCAGGAATCGAACGGCCGTAATCGGTCGCACGTAGTCGAATACGCGTTTGCAGTCCCACACCGCGATGCTCGCGTCGAGGAGTGCGTTACTTAGCGCGAAAAACATCTTCACGTCGTCATCGATGCTGTGTTTGTCGCGGGCTGCAACCCATTCTGCGAACAGCGCCCAGTGTCCAGGCGGTAGCTCCGACGCGGGCCCGTCGGCCCAGTATTCCACGATCGATTTTTGCTCGTCGGTCAGGTTGGCGCTGTAGCTGATTATCTCTTGTACCTGGTCGGTGTAGCCCGCACTCGGATAGAGATTCGGCACCGACGCCGGACGAAACTGAGCTCCCGATGTAAGCGCGAATGGCGTTACCAATCCCCACTGCGGAGCGATAAATCGTTGCGCGGTGACGCCTCCTTGGCCGTCGGGAATCAGAAGTGGCTGCCAGCGGTTGGGATCTGTGACTTGCGATGGGCTGTTGACCGATTGGTAGCCGGTATAGTCGGAATAACTTCCCGCCGCCAAATCGCCGAGCTGATTTGATCCGTCGTGGTGACGAAACGTGAGCACTGCGTCAGCGGCAACGTTTCCGATTCCCTCAGGCGTGCTGACATCGGTGGACGCGATGGCCGGGTCATAACCAAGCTGCTGCATAAATCCATCGAAGAGCGCGCGCTCGGAAGGAAAGAGATCGGCTAGCGCCCGATACGCTGCAAAGCTGACCGCTCGCTCCTTGTTACCAGTAGTGCGTTCGGACGCGGGTCGTCTCAACGTCGCGCCAAGTCGGGTTCCAGCAGCGGTCGCATCGTACGCTCCCCAAGCGTCATACATCGCTGTGTGCGCGACAGCGAGGGCGCGCGCAACCATCGGAGGTCCAAGATGTGTCCGACGAACCGCTTCGAGCGCGAGCGAGTCCCATTGGACGCCGACGGATGGATGCCAAGGAGGTTGCGGCGCAGTGGTATCACGGCATCCTGTGAGCGCCAGCGCCAACGCGTGGAATCCGAATACAGCAGCCCAGGCGCCGCGGCCGAAGGAGAAAGTGAATCTCCGCATCGAGGCGATTGAGCTCAGATGCATGCAGTCGCCGCGACGAAGGCTATTGCGCTGTGGCATTGAACGTCACGGAGCCGGCACCGACGGCAGAAGCCGTGACCGACTGCGCCCCCGCGCTCGAGCCGAGAGTCCAGTGACCCGAGATCGCGATGCCCTGACCGTCAGTCGGCGGGCTGGTGGGAGCGGCAAGCTGACCACCACCGGTCGCCACTACGTATGTAACCACGACCCCTGTTATCAGATTTCCAGCCGCGTCCTTCACGTTCGTGCATAGTGGATCCGGGAGCGGTGCCCCTCTGGTGCCCACTTGCCCATTGCCCGCAAAGATGACGATCGATGCAGGGTCGCCGGGGACGACGATCACGCTCACCTCGCCAGTCAAACTGCCCGATCGTGCGCGAATGGTCGCGTTGCCCTGACGCGCCCCGGTTATCAGACCACTGGAGCTCACCGATGCTACCAGGCCATTCGAGCTCGTCCACGTCACGTCCGTCGCGGGTGAGCTGCCACCTGACCCGTTTGTGATTGACGCCGACGCCTGCACCGACTTGCCGGAGTAAATAGGACCAGACGGGATCGTA
>VBKI01000082.1:12898-15720 GCA_005879535.1 Deltaproteobacteria bacterium
CCCAGCCGGGCCCGCAACCCCGCCGCGCAGAAGCGAAAACAACGCCTAAGCGCAGATCTGTCTCGCCGGTGTCAGCGCAGCGATTGCTGCACTTCGGGCACGTCGTCCTGCCAGCGGATGTCTTCTCCTGCCTCGCGCATCCGCGCGGGTGCGATGGGCGGCCCGGTGGCAGGAAGGCCGAGGTGCTCCAGGATCTCCTTCACCACCTTCTTCTCGGTGATGAAGGCGAGCACCAGGCGACGGCCGCCATCTGTTCGCGGAGCGCGGCACCTTCGGGGCCGGGCGTGACCGCCCATTGGTGAAGGAGCGGGCCCGCAAGCCTCCGCTCCGCCGGCAACCGGCTCATAAGCTCAGCAGTGAAAATCAGCGGATCGGGCAAGTGCGCGCGTGAGGTCAGGGACCTGAGTCAGGGACCTCGTTCTGCTGGGCCTAAGAAACTGAACAAGATCGGCTACATAAATGGTGGAGGCGGCGGGAATCGAACCCGGCCACTGGCGCGGCGCATGGTGCGTTGTAGCGGCGGCATCGAGCAGAAGTCCGTGTCCTGTCGGGGCAAGCGAGGCGTGCGCGCTCGCATCGCGCGCATGGCGGCGCCATCCCGCTGGCAGCGTGGACCAATGGGACCACGGCCCTCGAACGCTTCGACTTGGCGAGTCGCATTCGGCGCGAACAGCGCTTGCTCAATGCGCTCGGCGACAATGTGCACCGGAAGCCGCGGACAACCGCCAGCCTCGTCTTCATGGTCTTCAGACCGATTGTCGCACTACCGCAGCGTGAAGGTGCCGGCGCAGACTGGGCAGGTCACGTCAACTCGCTCCTTCAACTCGAAACGGTCTGGCATGCCAATCGCTTGCGCAGCCGCATTGGCGATTTTGACGCTGAGCTTCTCCAGAATGACGAGTCCCTCGGGGAGACATGGGGGAGACCCCTGGCGTTCGATCGCGGTGGCGTACCCGCAGAGATCGGGGCTAAACGTTCCTTTGGCGGCCCGAACGCGGGAATGGAATAGAGGCCGACACGGCAGTCGTACGGCAACGCGGCTGCGCGTCACTATTTCGCGGAGCTCGCCGCTTCACTGAGCCCGGCGAGCTTCAGGAGTTCCCCGAACGCCGGCTCGTGCGAGAGCGGCTGCAATCGAGGATCCACCGCCATGTAGATCGCCCATGCGGAACGCTCGTCAACCGTCTCGCGCAAGAGCCGCAGGGCGCCGGCGTGGTCGGCGAGAGCAAGACGCACCATGGCAAGGTCGTACGCTGGCACATAGCGCTTCTCGCGGGTGGCGAACAGCTTGCGCTCGGTCTCGCCCACCTCGCCGCTCTGGCCCAGCGCGGCCGCCGGAAGCGCCATCTGCGAATCGACGAACGTGAACGACTGTCCGGCAGCACCGATCATCGCTCGCAAACCCGAGGTCACCGGCGACCGCTGCGCCCCGCAGCAGCAGCGACGAAATCGCTCGCAGCGGCCTTCCCTAGCGACAGGGCGGGAACGAGAGCTTGAAGGCGAAGCCATCCTGCCCGCCTGCCTCGACGCGCTGAAACGCGTTCGGCGTGACGAACAGGTCGGTCGACGTCGTGCTTCCGACGACGTAGAGGTTACCGAACCCGTCGAGGTTCACGCCCTGCCCGTCGGCCCCATCGTCGCCACTGCCCCCGAAGTAGCTGGAGTAGAGCAAATGTGATCCCCGCAGCTCGAGGTGGCCGACGAACGCGTCGGACTTTCCGCCGCCGTAGCTGCTCTGAAGCGCATCCTTCGACGTCGGCAGGTCGGTCGAGTTCGTCACGCCGACGAAGTACACGTTGCCGCACGCGTCCGGGCGAACGCCGCCCATCGCGTCGTCGCCGCTGCCGCCGAAGTAGGTGGAATACAGCAACCCTGATCCTGTCGGATTCAGGACGGTGAGGTAGCCGTCTTCGGGTCCGCCCGCGAATCTGGATTGCAGCGCCCCCGGCGTCGTCGGGAAATCGAGCGAGCTGGTGACTCCTGGAACGTAGGCGTTCCCGCTGTCGTCGAAGCGTCCGTCTGACACGTCCTCGTCGCCCGAGCCACCGAGGTACGTGGAGTAGACGAGGCTCGAGCCATCGAGCGCCACCTTCACGACGACTGCGTCGGTGGCCCCTCCGCCGTACGCCCGTTGAAACGCGCCAGCCGTGGTAGGAAAGTTCGTCGAGCTCGTCGACCCGGTCAAAAGCGCATGTCCCTGGGCGTCGACCGTGCCGTCGATGCAATTGTCGTCGCCACCGCCTCCGACGTAGGAGGAGAAGATGATCTGCGTGCCGAGTGGATCGATCTTCGTCACGAAGCAGTCGAACCCTCCTGCCGAGGCAGTTTGGAACGCGCCGCTCGTCACCGGGAAATCCGTGGACGAGGTGAGGCCGATCACCCAGATCGTTCCATCCGAATGCGTCGGACCGATCCAGGCCTGATCGTCTCCCGAACCGCCGAGGTACGTTGAATAAACGAGCTTCGATCCTGAGGGGTCGAGCGCCGTTACGAACCCGTCCCGACCACCGCCGGCGAATTTCGGCTGGATCGCCTTATTGGTGGTCGGAAAGTCGCTCGATCGCGTCAGGCCGACGACGTAGGCGCTGCCGTTGCCCGCCACGGAGATGCCGAGTGCACGGTCGTTCGCCTTTCCCCCGAGGTACGTCGAGTAGACGATCGCCGATCCAGTGGGGTTCAATTTGGTGACGAACGCATCGAGTCCGCCCTTCAGGTTGCGTTGAAGGATGTCCATGGGTGGATCGACCGGGAAGTCGACCGAAGCGGTGGCGCCAGCGATATAGAGGTTTCCCTGCGCATCGATATCGGACCAATAGGGCACG